>JAPXME010000062.1:0-10034 GCA_033809185.1 Clostridiaceae bacterium | reverse complement strand
ATTTTCAATGCCGGAACAAAAGCCGATTTCCTGCATCATCTCAAGATCATAGTTTGTCCGTTGCTCTAGTCGTTGAGCCTCCAATAGTTTACCCTGCTTATTAAATTCCTCTAAACGCCCAGCCAATTCCTCCCTAATAGTACCGATAGCCCTGGCCATCGTCTCCTTATTAGTTACATAGTGACTGGCTGGCACAATATAGACATGCTTGCGCAAACCCAAGATCTCACCAGTTAAGGTATCGATTTCTACAAGCCGCTCAATCTCATCGCCAAAAAGCTCAACCCTAATAGCCCTTTCTCCATGAGATGCCGGGAAAATTTCGATAACATCGCCTCTAACCCGGAAGGTTCCCCGGACAAAATTTAGATCATTACGTTCATACTGAATATCAATCAGCCGACGCAGAATATCGTCTCGCTCGTAGATTTGCCCTACTCGCAGAGATAAACGAAGATCTCGATATTCTTCAGGAGAACCCAAGCCGTAAATACAAGAAACACTGGCTACCACAATAACGTCTCGCCGTTCAAATAAAGCCGCCGTCGCTGAGTGACGCAGCTTTTCAATCTCCTCGTTAATTGAGGCATCTTTTTCAATATATGTGTCAGTATGAGGTACATAAGCCTCAGGCTGATAATAATCATAATAGCTGACGAAATACTCTACAGCATTATCAGGAAAAAATTCTTTGAATTCACTGCATAGCTGAGCCGCCAAGGTTTTATTATGGGCAATAACTAAGGTTGGTTTCTGCACCTTCTGAATGACTTGAGCCATAGTGTAGGTTTTCCCTGTACCTGTTGCCCCTAACAGAGTTTGCATCCTGACACCTTGCTCAATATTCCTAGCTATCGCTTCAATCGCCTTCGGCTGATCCCCTCGAGGTGTATATTCTGATTTTAGTTCAAATAAGCGTTTTTCCGGTTGTTGAACCATTTTTCTCACCTATAAATAAGTTGCTGTCTGTGGATAATTATATCATACCCTTTTACTCAATGATATTAATAAATCGAATGTTTGTTCGTTAAATTTTTACTTCATTTTCCGCGATAATTTATTCCAGCAGCGCTTCAGTAGACTCACAGAACCAGAAAAGATCAGATGGGACCCATACTGCCCCTGGGGTACCGGAATAATACCTAAGAAAAGCTGCTGCCCTTCCAGCCACTGGGAACCTTCCAGCCTTATATTTGGTAGACCCTGGATAAGGCAGCGCTTTAAAATTCGCTTCTGTCCAGACAGATATTCTAGCTCTGCCCTTGACCCAGTTTCTTGCAAGATAACAAGCAAATCTGAATATTCATCAACCTCTTGTCCGTTCACCCGCAGGATAATATCTCCGCTCCTTACACCAGCCTTCCAAAAAGGTGAATTCCGCTTAACATGAAGGAGCATCAAACCCTGAAATGGCCGGACATACCGTGGACTTCTGGTCAATTCCCGCTTCTGACCGATAATTATTAAGGCTTCATGGCCTAAAGGACCGTAAAATGCCGCCAAGAAAGCCAGCGAAGGATAATGACTCGCCAAAATAGACAGACCCAGCAGGATTAAGCTATAACCTGCCAACTCCAAAGCGGAGCGTCTCGTCTTAGTCCGCGGATCCTGAGATACAGCAATGTCCCCATAACCTAAGGCAGCTAGTACAGGTGCCATAGCATAGACCAGCTCTCCAGACCCGCTAGCTATTTCCGTTTGCAACAGCGGCCACCATTCCGGCATTTTTATAGTCTCTATTAAAATATCCGAATTAGGCATCTGTAAAGCCACAAAGGCCACAAATGGCAAGGGCCAAAACTTTTGCAGATTATAGCCGCCCACTATCTGTCCCTCTCTAGTTTTCACATATACCGGCACCGGAAAAAGAGGTCCAGTAACATAGATCAACCACGCTTCCACCAAATGCAAAATAGCCACTAATCCCATCAGATGAGGGATACTTACCTTGGGAAAACCAAAGAGCAAATTGGAAATCGCTATTAACCCACCGGAATAAGAAAAACAGAGGAATCTCTGTCGGATAAGCATCAACACCATAGCTATTACCCACAAATAAGCGATACCTACCTCCCAGATGGAAACCCCCACAAGAAGCATCAGCAAGCTACCTAGAATTCCTCCTATAAAACCGTAAAACACAGCAGCCAAAACAGCCGGCCAAATAGAATCGGCCGGCTCAGCAAACAATCTCTGGCTAGTCTGTTGTATCCTGCGGTGCTGCCACACTACCAAAAGCAGAACAACCCAATATAAGGGGTTAGCTAATAACCATAATATATTTTGGAGTATTAAAATAAAAATTTGGCCAAAAGCAGTCATTCATTCTCTCCCCAAATATCTTTTATTAAGGGCTCTAGACGACGCCTTAGTAATTACAGCTTATTGCAGTTCATTTTATTACAGAACACTATAATATTACGACTAAAGCTGTTCCTTAATAATGGTGATAGCTTTCTGTAACTGCAAATCATCATCGAAATCCTCGTAAACACTTTCCTCCTGGACGACTACCACATCAGGCTCAATTCCCTTTTCATGAATATCAATCTTATTTGGGGTTAGATATTTGGAGGTAGTCAGCTTCAAGCCGTCTCCTCCGGGTAAAGGTAGAACTGACTGAACAATACCTTTGCCGAAAGTCTTTTCCCCTACTAAGATCGCCGATTTCGTATCCTTCAGAGCACCGGCCAACACCTCCGAAGCACTGGCACTACCTTCATTAATTAATACCACTAAGGGTAGATCAAAAGCGGAATCCCCGGACACCTCATAAGTCTCCGTAACACCACTCCGGGAAACTGAATAAATTATAGGTCCAGCAGGAACAAAAAACTTAGCAATATTTACTGCCGTCTCCAAATCTCCTCCAGGGTTATCCCGTAAATCCAAGATTAAGCCTTTAATTCCCTGGTTTTCTAAGTTTTCTAGTTCCATAGCCAAAGCCTCATCACTATTAGAAGCAAACATACTCAAACGAATATGACCTATTTTAGGCTCACCAGGTAGGATATTACTGCTTACCGTAGGCAGGTCTATTACTTGTCTAACGAGGATAAAATCCAGAAGCTCAGCTACCCCTTCTCGCATAATCCTGATTTTCACCTCAGTACCCGGTTCTCCTCGCATCATATTCACAGCATCATCATACTTTAATTCGGCGGTGGACTTATCATCAATCTTTATGATTATGTCGTCAGCCCGGATACCGGCTAAAGCTGCCGGGCTGCCTTCAACAGGCGACTGGACCACAAGATTATTATCCTTAACCCCTACATAGATACCAATTCCACCGATAGTACCATGGATATAATTCTGCATTTCAGTAAATTCTTCACTATCCATAAAGGCCGAATAAGGATCATCTAAAGAGTCTACCATACCTCTTACGGCCCCTTCCAGTAATTGTTCCGTTGTCACCGGTTGCAAAGCCTGAGTTTTGACTAATAATCCTACATAAACCATCCTCATCACATTACGGAAATTCGTTACAATAAATGACCCTACTACTATAGTAAAAATCACACAAATAGCCGTGAATATTTGCAGTGCTCTCTTTAATTTTGGATTCATTGTTGTCATTACTTTTGCCACCTTACTCGCCTAAGCGTAAAAAATACGGGTACTCTTCCCGTTCCTCTTCATCTATTTATATGTAAATTTATCTTACTATATTAATCCTTTAAAAACAATTCTCCCGAGGAAAAAGAGAAAGACAAAAGGACAAAATCCCGCAAAAAAGATTAGTCCGGCACAGGACGTGCCGGACAGGAAGATCTGAGCCATGAATGGCGAATTTCGACCGCTAAGCTATTTCTTACGGTATAAGTTTAGACATTTCTATGCGAGGAACCGGTACCGGTACTCCAATTCATGTTATTCTTTCATCACTCAGACCTTAAGGAAACGCCTGAGACTTATAGCACTTCCCATAGCACCGATAAATGTGCCTAAGAACAACAGATTACGGTAGATTTCCATGATCACAGTTTTATCATTCATAATTGAGATAAAACTTAAGGTCAAGGACACATTTTGCGACAATTGCATATAGAAGAAGTGAATTACTCCTACGGCAATCACAGCCCCTGACAACCCAATTATCATACCTTCTAAAAAGAAAGGCCAGCGAATATAGGCATTAGTTGCTCCCACCATCTTCATAATCCCGATTTCCTTACGACGGGCAAAGACAGTAAGGCGGATACTAGTAGCAATCAAGAATATGGCTGCAATGCTAACAGCAATTATGACAATCAGGCCCACACTTCTGATCCAGTCAGTCAAAGATAGCAGCTTTTCCACCATCCCTTGACCGTATTTTACCTGTTCCACACCTTGGATGCTCTGCATAGCTAGAGCCAAAGCAGGTACTTGATCTGCATCGGTAGCTTTTATTCTATACATATCCGGCAGAGGATTTCTACCACGCAAGGTTTCCAGCAAATCAACATCTTCACCGAATTTACCCTCCATCGATTGCAAGCCCTCTTCCTTAGGCACAAAAGTCACTGAAGCTATACCCGACAAGGCCTCAATATCTGTCCGCATATTTAAAGCTTCCTCCCGGGAAAGATCAGTATGAACATAAACACTAATCTCAAGCTCTGACTCCATAGTGCTAGCCAAATAATTCGTATTCAGTACTAATAACCAGGCACAACCTAAGATAATTAAGGTAATAGCTACTGTAGCCAAAGAGGCAAGAGTCATTAATTTATTGCGCTTCATAGAGCGAAAAGCATCGCGGAACGAATAGGATAAGCTACTAATTTTCATTGCCATAGCCTCCATTCTGTTCATCCCGAACAATTCTACCATTTGAAAGGGCGATAACTCGGCGTTTCATACGATTAACTACATCCTGATCGTGGGTAGCCACTACCACAGTAGTTCCTCTTTTATTTATGGCTGAAAGTAAATTCATTACCTCCCAAGATGTTTCAGGGTCCAAGTTCCCAGTAGGCTCGTCCGCAATAATAACCCGTGGCGTGTTAACAATCGCCCTGGCTATACAAACTCGCTGCTGTTGACCGCCTGATAATTCATAAGGATAAGACTGCAATTTATCCTTAAGACCAACCATATCAAGGATTGCCGGAACTCTGGCTTTCACTTCACTCCGGGGCATCTCGACAGCCTCCATAGCAAAAGCCACATTCTCATATACCGTACGATCCATCAAGAGACGGAAATCCTGGAAAATAAATCCAATCTTTCTGCGGTAATGGGGGATTTCCCTCTCCTTCATTCTTAAAAGGCTCCTGCCTTCAACCATAATCTGACCTTTAGTAGGCAGCTCCTCTCTAATTATTAACTTAGTCAAAGTAGATTTGCCAGCACCACTTGGCCCGACCAAAAAAATAAACTCACCTTTTTTGATATGTAAGTTTATATCTCTAAGGGCATTGACCTTAACCTCGCCCATGTAAGTCTTCGACACATTATACATCTGAATCATTGAACCACCTCTTAATAACCCTAATTATACCTATCGACGAAAGTAATTGTTACTTGTTCCCGACAACAGGTATATATAAGACCTTTTTTCGACAGTGGCAAGCAAAATCCTGCAAATAATTTTTGCTAATCTCTGCCTGCCTCTGCAGAAAGCAACACTGTTCTTGTTTTCCTATTGCCAAGATGAAGAATAACAAGAACTGGAGTAGCTTTGACGAGCTTAGCGAAAATGTCTTAACGATATACCGTTAGAAATAGCTTAGTCCGGCACAGGACGTGCCGGACAGGGAGAACTGAGCCAGGACGGCGAATTTCGACCGCTAAGCGATTTCTTACGGGATGAGTTTAGACATTTCTAGGCGAGGAACTGCTAGTCCAGTTCTTGTTATTCTTCATTACTACTGTTTGCGTTTCATAACCTTGCATACCGCCTCTTTGATGGTGCTAGAATTTAGCCCGTACTTATCCAACAGTTCCTGAGGCTTGCCCGACTCTCCAAAAGTATCTTTTACCCCTACCCGTTCCAAGGGGCAAGGAGCATGTTCCACCAAAATCTCAGCTACGGCACTGCCTAAGCCACCAATAATACTATGCTCTTCAGCAGTAACCAAAGCTCCTGTTTCTTGGGATGCCTTAATAATGGAGTCCTTATCAATAGGCTTGAGAGATGAGATATTGAGAACTCGCACCCTTAGTCCTTCTGCAGCCAGCTCGTCCGCAGCCTTCAGGCCTTCAGACACCATAAGCCCCGTAGCTATAATTGTAGCATCGCTACCCTCTCTTAAGGTCGAGGCTTGACCAATCCTGAATTGGTAATCCGCAGAATACAATACAGGTACACCAGATCGCCCTAAGCGGATATATACTGGACCATCACATTCGGCCGCTGCAAATATTGCCTGTTCAGTTTCAACAGCATCAGCCGGTACCAACACAGTCATATTCGGTAAAGCCCGCATTATAGCTATATCTGCCACCGATTGATGAGAGGCACCGTCTTCACCGACAGTTAAACCAGCATGTGTGGCAGCAATTTTCACATTAAGTTTATTATAGGCAATAGAATTGCGAATCTGCTCAAAAGCTCTACCCGTAGCAAAAACAGCAAAAGTGCTGGCAAAAGCAATCTTACCTGAGGCCGCCAGACCGGCTGCTGAACCCATCAGGTTCTGTTCAGCAATCCCCATGTTGAAAAAGCGCTGAGGATAGGCCTTCATAAAATCATGTGTCTTCGTTGATTTAGATAGATCTGCATCTAATACTACTACACGTTCATTAAGTGCTCCTAATTTAACTAGGGCTTTTCCATATGCTTCTCTGGTTGCTATCTTTTCCATGTTTATTCCTCCTAAGCCAACTCTGCCAAAGCCTTTTCCGCTTGTTCCGTAGACGGTGCGCTTCCGTGCCAACCTACCTCATTTTCCATGAAGGAGACACCTTTTCCTTTGACTGTCTTGGCCACGATCATAGTCGGTTTTCCCTGGACATTCTTAGCCTTCTCCACCGCTTCAAAAATCTGAGAGAAGGAGTGCCCATCAATCTCCAACACATTCCATCCAAAAGAGCGGAACTTGTCTGCTACTGGATCAACTGACATAACTTCATTACATGTCCCATCAATCTGTAAGCCATTATAATCATAAAAAGCAATCAAATTATCCAACTGATAATGGCCTGCAGCCATGGCGGCTTCCCAGACTTGGCCTTCTTGGCTTTCACCATCACCTAAGAGAACAAAAACCCGGTATTCTTGCCAATCTAACTTGCCTGCCAGAGCCATACCAATAGCAACAGAGATTCCTTGTCCTAAGGAACCAGTTGACATATCAACTCCCGGCACTTTTTTCATATCAGGATGTCCTTGTAAACGGCTGTTAATTTTGCGTAGCGTCAGCAGTTCCTCCACCGGGAAGAATCCACGTTCCGCTAAGGCCGCATAAAGCACTGGCGCAGCATGGCCCTTACTCAGAACAAACCTATCCCTAGCCTCCCAAGTGGGATTAGCAGGATCAATTCTCATCACTTGAAAATAGAGAGCTGTGAGAATTTCTACTGCCGAAAGAGAACCACCCGGATGCCCTGATTTGGCTTCTGTAATCATTTTGATAATGTGCCGACGAATCTGTTTTGCTTTGTCTGCTAATTGTGCTTCCGTGAAACTCATCTTCAGTGCCTCCCAATTTATTTGCTATATTCCTTTATTCCTGGGCAGCTTGCTGCCGTAAATAAGCATCAATGAAACTATCTAATTCTCCATCCATGACTGCGTTGACATTTCCTAGCTCCACATTAGTCCGGTGATCCTTAACCATACTATATGGGTGGAAGACATAGGAACGAATTTGGCTACCCCAGGCAATCTCCCGTTGTTCCCCTCGAATAGAGGCCATTTCGTTCTCCTGTTCCTGCCTTTTTAATTCAAAGAGCTTCGCCTTTAAGACCTTTTCCGCCGCCAGACGATTAGAGTTCTGAGAGCGTTCACTCTGACACTGTACTACTATTCCCGTCGGTATATGAGTAATCCGTACTGCTGAATCAGTCTTGTTGACGTGCTGACCTCCGGCTCCTCCAGCTCGATAAGTGTCAATCTTCAGCTCAGCGGGGTTCAGCTCTAGTGAATTGTCAGATTCTTCGATTTCCGGCAAAGTATCCACTGCAGCAAAAGAAGTATGCCGTCTGCCAGATGCATCAAAAGGCGAAATACGAACTAGGCGATGAACACCCTTTTCAGCCTTCAAGTACCCGTAGGCATATTCACCTTTAATTAAGAGGGTCACACTTTTAACCCCTGCCTCATCCCCCGGTAAATAATCCAACATTTCTACTCCGAAACCCCGACGTTCCGCCCAACGTGTATACATACGTAGTAGCATTTCTGTCCAGTCCTGGGATTCGGTGCCCCCTGCTCCAGAATGTAAGGAAAGTATTACATTGTTACTATCATATTTATCTTTAAAAAGAAGTTCCAACTCGTGTTCATCCAATTTTCGGCCTAATTCCAGAAGAGCCTCCTCAGCCTCCTCTAGATACTCTTCCTCTTCCTGTCCTAATTCGTACATAACCTGAATATCTTCATAGCTTTGTACTAGTTTGTTAAAGGACGCTAGCTTATCTTTTAAAGCCGTAACTTTCTGCCCGATTTTTTGGGCCGCCTCTGGGTCATCCCAAAAACCGGGTTCAGCCATTTTCTTTTCTAAATCCTCAATCTGAGCCTTTTTACCTTCTAAGTCAAAGAGACCCCCTAAGCTCAGAGATTCTAATCCTAGCCTGATCCAATTCCCTTTTTATATCCATCATAAGGTAATATCCTCCTCACTTAAGCATTCTGTCCGCAACACTTCTTGTATTTCTTGCCACTACCGCAGGGACAAGGTTCATTACGGCCCACCTTATTAGCCTGAGCCGTTCTGGTCGTTCCTCCCCCGTCTTCATCCCCGGAAAGATTCTGCACCAAATCCTTGCGTTCTTCAGGCCTTTCCATAATCGTTACATGGAATAAGTAGCGGACAACATCTTCTTGGATTTCCTCAATCATCTGATTGAACATATTATATGCTTCAAACTTATATTCTACCAGGGGATCCTTTTGTCCGTAGGCCCTTAGCCCAATGCCGCTACGGAGCTGGTCCATCGCATCCAAGTGGCCCATCCATTTTCCATCCACGACACGCAAGATTACCAGACGTTCCAGCTCCCGCATTTTCTCGGAACCCAATTCGGCCTCGCGTTGTTCATACTGGGCAGTAGCTTGGGTAACAAGGAGTTCTCGCACTTCATCAGCCGATAACTTAGCTAACTGCTCTACAGTGATATTACCATAAGGTAGAAACAGAGCTACCGCCTCTTTAACCAGGCCGTTCAAATCCCATTCCTCCGGATATTTGCTCTCCCCTGCAAACATATCCACAGTTCTCTGAACAACCTTCTCTATCATATCTAGAACGCTGTCCTTAACGTCATCTCCTAGCAGCACACTACGGCGTTGACTATAAATAACCTCACGCTGCTGATTCATCACATCGTCATATTCTAAAACGTTCTTTCTGATCTCAAAGTTTCTGGCCTCAACCCTACGTTGAGCATTTTCTATAGCCCTAGAGATCATAGAATTCTCTATAGGCATAGTGTCGTCCATACCTAAACGATCCATCATGCCCATAATATTTTCGGCTCCAAATAGCCGCATAAGGTCATCTTCTAAAGAAATATAAAATTGACTGCGGCCCGGGTCACCCTGACGCCCGGAACGACCCCGCAACTGATTGTCAATCCGGCGGCTTTCATGGCGCTCGGTACCGATAATCTGTAATCCTCCGAGGCGGACTACCTCATCATGCTCCCGATCCGTTTCGACTTTCTTTTCCTCGTAGATCTTTTGATAAACTTCTCTAGCTCTGGCAACCTCTACGTCAATGTCTGGATTGTGGCTGGAAGCTTCCTCAATTACCGACAGTTCAAAACCCATCTCCAGCATCTGTTGCTTGGCCAGAAATCCTGGATTACCACCTAATATAATATCTGTACCGCGACCAGCCATATTAGTAGAGACAGTCACTGCTCCTTTACGTCCGGCT
>JAPXME010000061.1:0-10098 GCA_033809185.1 Clostridiaceae bacterium | reverse complement strand
GTACAATAGGGATTAGAACAAAAGTGACGGGGGTATAAGAAGGTGTCCACTAAAAAATTTCTTAGAGTGTCAGTGATTGGGCTGATATTGCTCAGTCTGGTGGTTTCACTCTATTTGGACCTGCAGAGAGTTAAGAATGAAAATGACAACCGCAAGGTAGATCTTCTCCTTGATTATGATGAGGTACGCTCTATTGCTTTGGCTAATGAGCTAGCCTTGGAATCCTTGCTCCGGCAATATGGTCAGGCCGGGGCTACTGGAGTATTAGTACGAGAGAGAACAGTAGAGGACCTACAGCGACAGGGGATAGCCGTAGTGAAGTCCGGTAGCGAACTGGCTTTGCTTAAAGCCAGCTACCCGGAGCTTATGCCGAAACTAGTCCCCCAAGAAGAATTGACTTATTTAATGTTCACTGACGAAGAAAATTATAGCTATGTCTTAGAGCAATTAGAGTTGAAGAAGAAAAATGTCCAGGGGCAAAAAGAGGGCGAACTCTGGCTGATAGCTCTGCCCTTAACTGAAAAAGAATTTATCAAGTTAGGTGTAGGTTTCCCTCTTCAGGATCTGCAAGCTCTTGAGGTTAGCGGCTTATCCTGTGTACCACGCATACGGGATTGGGGTGAGGTCACTGGGGAAGGCCTGGAATTGCTGGAGCGAACCCTAGAAAAACTACCCAACCTTAGTCTGGTAACTTTCAACGATGAAAATATTACTGGGGCCAATAATTTGCCAGGCTTGGCTCAGATTATGGAAGACTTGGGTGTGCCCGTAGCTTCTTTTGAGTTTTTTAATCAGGCCGGTTTGTATAAAATGGCTACTCTAAAGGATAAAAATCTAGTGAGGGCCCATGCTATCAGTGAAAATGAGATGATGAAAGTCACGCCGGAACAAGTCTTGGATCGTTATAAGCTGGCAGTTTCTGAGCGTAATATCAGGGTTTTATATGTCAGGCTCTTCGGGCTTGCGAACCCTGACAGGGTTTTAGATAGTACAATCGAATTTATTTCCGCCGTGAAAAGCGGTGTGGAGAGTGAAGGCTACCAGTTGGGTACTGCAGAATCTTATGGTTCCTTGCCTAGCTCAAGGATTCTCTTGGTTTTGATGGGTTTAGGAATTTTAGCTGCAGGTTTACTCCTGCTAAGCTGGTATCTCCCTGAGGGCTGGGTTTTAATTCTAGGCTTCTTAGGATTAGTTGGTTGGCTGGGCTTATGCTATCTGTTCCCTCAGCTAGCCCGCAAAGGCGGAGCTCTCTTAGCTGTCATAATTTTTCCACTGCTAGGAGTATTGCCTGCCTTAAAAGAAGAGAAACGCTCTCTAACTCAGGCTATTTTACAGTTGTTACGTATTTCCCTGATTAGTCTGGCTGGGGCAGTAATTATGACCGGCCTCTTGGCTGACAAATCCTTTATGTTAAAAATGGATGGCTTTAGCGGGGTGAAGCTGGCTCACGTGCTGCCGATAGTTTTAGTCTTTCTGGCTCTCTGGTTAGGTCAGGAGCAAGCCGGGGCAAAACTAAGAAAGGCTTTGGCCACTCCTGTGACCTATCTTTATGCAGCTATCGGGCTCTTTATCTTGGCCGCCTTGGCTATTTATATAATTAGGACGGGGAATGACGGGACCATGTTAGTCAGCTCCCTGGAAACCAACTTGCGGCAGATGATGGATAATCTTTTAGGGGTACGGCCGCGGACCAAGGAGTTTTTAGTCGGTCATCCCTTAATGTTAGTATTGTTGTATTACGGTTACAGATTGGAGATCAAAAGGTCGGTATTACTGCTTTTTGGTCTAATTGGGCAAGTATCCTTGGTAAATACTTATGCCCATATTCATACACCTTTGTTGGTCTCTGTGACCCGGTCTGTTCACGGTCTCTGGATAGGGATCATTCTGGGAGTTATCATAATTCTGTTACTTAATTTGCTACTGCGAAAAATGGACCAGGAGGTAAAGTCGTGAGCAGCAAAATAGTCCTCTCAGGTTACTATGGATTCAATAATGCTGGTGACGAATCGGTGCTTTATGCTATCGTCACTATGTTCCGCAAGATTGATCCGGACATTGAAATTACTGTGTTGTCTAATGATCCAGTGAAAACAGCTAAAATGTATAAGGTTAAAGCTGTGCCACGCTGGAGTTGGGTCCAAGTTTTCCGAGCTGTGAGGGGCTGTAACCTCCTAATCAGTGGGGGAGGCTCCTTGCTGCATGATGTCAGTAGTAAGAACAGTCCTCTCTATTATCTGGCTGTGATTTTTATCGCCAGATTCCTGGGGAAACCGGTACATATCTTTGCCCAGGGGATTGGGCCTTTGACTGTGAAGCGTAATCGCCGTTTGGCTGTGTGGCTCTTAAATCATGCCAGCGCTATTACTGTGAGAGAGGCTGGCTCTAAGGATGAGTTGTTGGCTATGGGTGTAACCAAACCAATAGAAGTAACGGCGGATCCTGTCCTAGGCTTAAGTGTGGAAAATGTTAATGAAGAAAGTGCCGAGGCAATTTTGCTGAGAAATAATGTGTGTTTTACAGAAGAAGACAAAAAGCTAGGGGTTTTTATTCGCCCTTGGGCAGATAATGCCTATATTGAGGAACTAGCTCAGGCCCTTGACCAGTTATGTGAGCAGGGCTGGAAAATAGTCTTTGTGCCTATGCAATTTCCTCATGATATTCCTATTGCCAAGGAAACAGCCAAGCTGATGCAGCATGAAGTCTCAATCCTGCGGGAACTGTATAGTCCCCAGGATATACTCTCTATTGCCCAGCAATTTGATGTTATTCTAGGGATGAGGCTTCACGCTTTAATAGATGCCACTGTCCTAGGTAAGCCACTAGTGGGCTTATCCTATGATCCCAAAGTAGATAGATACTTGGAACAGATTGGTCAAGTTTCCTTGTTATCGGTAAATAATCTGAAAGCACCAACTCTGATAGAGCTAATTCAATGGGCTTATGATAATCGGGTGGAGATGGAAGCTAGGTTGCTAGAAAGAGCTAAACCTCTCTTTCAAAAAGCCTGGCGTAATGCTAGGGTTTCTCTAGAGTTGCTACCTAAGCCTAAGACCAAGTTTTAGCTCGCTAGAGATTATGTTATGACAAGCGGAGTAAGCATTTTGCTGTGCTCTGCCATCTTTTTATATAAGGATAGAGGAAGTAAGTAATGAGTAAAAGTATTGCCCGTGCGGCTTTCGTGATCATGATAATGAATATAGTCAGCCGGCTATTAGGGTTCGGACGGGAAACTGTTATTGCCTATGAATATGGGGCAACCTTTTTGACCGATGCCTATTTGGTGGCTTATACTATTCCGTATTTTCTGCAGTCCGTCCTGGGACTTGCCCTAGTCAGTTCTATAGTACCGGTGATTACCCGTCATTTAGTTAAAGGTGATGAGGAAGAAGCCTGGAAGATTGCTAGCATAACTATGAACTGGACGGTACTTTTTATGTCAATACTTACTGTCCTTGGTATGGCCGGTGCCTGGTTCCTGGTGAAGCTGACTGCGCCAGGATTTGATCAGACTACTGCTCAGTTGGCTACGCGCTTAACCTTGATTATGTTTCCTTCAGTGATTTTTATGGGGGCAGGGATGCTGATCACAGGAATTCTTAATGCTCGGAAGTCTTTTGCCGTGCCGGCTTTTGCTCCGGCTTTTTCAGCTTTGATTATCATCTTGGCAGTATTAACAGTAGGCTATTTGGGTATTGAATATCTGGCCTGGGGTACTTTGGCCAGTTTCTTAGGAAGCTTGTTAATTCAACTGCCTTCTTTGAAACGGGTCGGTTTCAAGTATAAATGGGCTTGGTCCCTTGCCCATCCTGAGGTTAAAGGGATCTTCTTGAACCTGCTGCCGATTTTTATTGGAACGGCTGTTAATCAGATTTATCTGGCCATTAATCGAATTTTTGCTTCGGGCCTAGCGGAGGGGAGTATTTCGGCTTTAAACTATGCCGGGAAATTGATGAATATGCCCATGGGGATTTTTGCCCTGGCCATCTCTACAGCAATTTTCCCTACTCTATCTGAGCAGGCTGTAGGCAACAACAAAGATGCTCTAGCCGGGACTATGCTCAAGGGTTTACGAATGGTTCTCTTAGTAACGCTGCCCTCGGCTGCGGGCTTGATGGCTTTACGGTATCCGGTGGTCAAGCTTCTTTTTGAACGGGGAGTTTTTGATGCTATAGCTACGCAGATGACGGCGGATTCTTTATTCTATTTTTGTATTGGAATGTTCGCTATGGCTGGTAATATGGTTTTGACCAGAGCTTATTATGCTGTGGGAGACGTGAAAACCCCTCTGTATTTGGGACTAATCTCTATCGGGGTGAATGTAGCCGCCAGCTTCGCCTTTATTCCCTTATTGGGACATAGCGGCTTGGCCTTAGCTAATTCACTAGCCTCGATTTTTAGTTTTTTGGCTATGTTAGGAGTACTGATTCGCAGGTTAACAAGTTTTAGAATTTCCGCCCTCCTTTTGTCAACGGTAAAATCCCTGATTGCTTCAGTATGTTGTGCCCTGGTGGCTGGCTTTGTGTCTAATAAGTTAGCCGGTCCATTACGGGGTCTAGGAACTAAGGGTTTACTGGTCGAAGTGGTGCTAGCGGTAGTTATTGGGGTAGTAATTTATGGCTTGATAATTGTTTTAACAAAGGAAGAAGAAACCAGAGAAATTTTACAAACTTTAACTAGGAAAATTGGTAGGTCTTGACGAATAAAGACTGAAGGAGGTAGTTATGTTAGAAAATTATCAGATTCAGGAGATATTACCTCACCGCTATCCTATTCAGTTGGTAGATCGTATTATTGAGTTTACTGAGGGTGAGAAGATAGTAGGTTTGAAAAATGTTACTATCAACGAACCTTTTTTTCAAGGGCATTTTCCAGGTAAGCCTATAATGCCGGGCGTCTTGATTATTGAGGCTCTTGCCCAGACCGGTGCCGTGCTGGTACTTAGTAAGTCAGAGAATAAAGGTAAATTGGCCTTGTTTGCCGGCATTGACAAATGTCGCTTCAAACGGCAGGTAGTGCCGGGGGATCAACTGCGGTTGGAAATTGAAGTTATTAAATTGCGGGGGTCTATTGGCAAATGTCAGGCTCAAGCTTTGGTTGACGGAGAGCTAGCTTGCTCAGCTGAATTGATGTTTGTACTGGACAAGTAATGATAGTAATGATTAATGGCGGTCCTGCTTCCATGGATACAGATAGTGGGAACAATTGGGCCACTAATTGCGTCTTAACAAGACAAGGGCAAACGTGGGGAGCAATTTTTTAGTTTTGTCTGATATTAAGAACTATGGTATAATTTTTAAGATGTGTTACATGGATTAATAGGTATCTGGTGAGGGAGGCATTTTTAAGTGT
Organism: Clostridiaceae bacterium; assembly: GCA_033809185.1. Taxonomy (GTDB): domain Bacteria; phylum Bacillota; class Peptococcia; order DRI-13; family JAPXME01; genus JAPXME01. The sequence continues at coordinate 4,746 of JAPXME010000061.1, read as the reverse complement.
TTAAGATTCTGGGCCCCCTGGTACTGGCGTTTATAATAGTATTATTGGGGACACCCCTAGTAAAAAAACTCGCTCTCAAGGTGAAGGCTCTAGATCGGCCCGATCCAAGAAAAGTGCATAATGGAACAATGCCACGTTTAGGCGGACTAGCTATCTGTTTTGGATTCTGGGCTGCTATGTTGTTGACCCAAGAATTAACTAAGCCCTTCATTGGAGTTCTCCTGGGCGGTTTGATTATTGTTATTGTTGGGTTCGCAGATGATACTAAAGGAGTATCCCCTAAGATTAAGCTCCTAGGGCAAATTATTGCGGCAATTGTGACCATGCTGTGGGGCGTCCGGGTTGACTTCTTAACGAATCCTATTGCAGAAGGAGTAATCAGCCTTGAGCTGCTAGGCTTTGATTTTCTTAGCTATGTGGTTACAGTGTTCTGGATTGTTGGTGTGACTAATGCTGTCAATCTTATTGATGGCTTAGACGGCTTAGCAGCGGGGGTTTCCGCCATTGCAGCCGTAACCTTGGGTATTGTGGCTATGCTGGAGGGCCATCCGGCAGTGGCTTCCATGTCCTTTATTTTGGCGGCCAGTTCCCTAGGTTTCTTAAAATATAATTTTCATCCGGCGAAGATTTTTATGGGTGATACGGGGTCCATGTTCTTAGGATTTAATTTGGCCTCTATTGCGATTTTGAGTTTTACGAAGAGTGCTACTGTGGTATCTCTATTTCTACCTATAGTGATTCTTGGTATTCCGCTGGCTGATACCTTATTTGCTATTATTCGGCGTTATACTAGTGGTAAACCGATCTTTGCTGCCGATAAGGATCATTTGCATCATCGTTTATTGGCTCTAGGCTTGAGTCATAAGAATACGGTGTTAGCTATTTACGGCGTGAGTACTGTCTTGGGCATATCGGCGATAATTGCTACTTTAGCAACTACACCGCAAGGTTTTATCATTATGATTGCAACTGTTGTTGTATCCTTATATGCTGCTGACAAGATCGGCTTATTAAGGAGCAGCGACTTCAAGGTTCAAAAGTCCCGTCATGATAAAGAATCTTATCAAAATGTGGCTAAGTAATCAGACAAGGTAACTGCCCGATAACTGCATAAGAGGGTTGAGAACCATAAGGGGAGGATAGAGATGAGAATTCGGACAATAATTATTGGTGGCGCAATTATCTCAATAATCGCTGGTTTTGCTCTTAGTAAGACTGTTGTGGCTAATTCACCGACACCTGGCTCTAGTGAGGATCCGGTGGTATCTAAGAGTTATGTAGATCAAGCAGTGCAAGATCGTGTTCAGGAGCTCGAGAAAAAGGTAGCTGAACTTACTGTTCAATCCCAGGCTTTGCAAAGTACGATTAATGATTTACAAGCGAAAATTAATAAAGGCACAACTACAAAACCTAGCACAGGTACAACAAAGCCTAGTACTGGAACAACTAATCCGGGAACAACCAACCCAGGGACAAGCAATCCGAACCCAACTCAGGGAGATTCAGTAATCGGTAAAAAGGCTTATGTTAAAGAAGGTAACTCTTATGGCACGGTGAATCTTCGGGAAAGTACGAGTACTAACTCTCCCATAGTGAAAAAGGTAGGCAAGGGCGAGGCTATGACTATCTTAGAGGTCAAAAAAGTCGGCAATGATACTTGGTATCGAATTACTCTGGATGATGGAACAACAGCCTATGTGGCCAGTTGGGTCGTAGACGTAAAATAAGGCATACACCAAGGCGGTAGGGAGATAGTCCTTACCGCTTTTTGCATTACAATGTAGTTTTTGAGCTACATTAAAGTTTTGAGTTATATTATAAGTCTATAATCACATTAGAAGTATATCTAAAAGTATATTTATGGAGGGGAACATGAAACAAAAGAAAATTGTTGCCTTAGGCGACTCCATCACTTATGGCTATCCATTTAGCCAGGAAGCATCATGGGTTGAAGCACTTAGACAATCTACTAAATGGTTAGTCTTTAACTCCGGAATTCCAGGAGATACCTTAATGGATATGGCAGACAGACTGGAGCGGGACGTGCTCCGTTATGAGCCGCAAGTCGTAATAGTTATGGGCGGTACTAATGATATATACCAAGGTTTTAGCCGACCCCAGATGGAAGGGTTCTTTTTGCGGATTATGGAAAATCTGAAGGAAGCCGGCATCGAAAGATGGCTCGGGCTACCCCTTCCTGTTACTGATGGTATAGAGAGAGCTTTGCAGCAATGGCGGGAATGGCTTTTAACTTATGCCCGCAAAGAGGGAATTAAGGTGATTGATTTTCATCAAGATTTTCTAGATGACCAGGGTAATATTAAGGAGGAGCTTCTCCCGGACGGCTGTCATCCAAACTTACAAGGATACAAAATAATGGGACAGCGAATCTGCAATTTTATCATAGACCTTGATTAGGATCTTTTTTCGACAAGATCTTGATAACACTGTGGGCAGATTTCTTTATTCTTAGTCCAGACAATGCTTTTATCTTCTGCCCAGGCTTCTTCAATTAGGGATAAGGTTTGTCCGCAGCGGTAACAGCAGTTTGTATCTTGCATGATTTCACCTGCCTTCTAAAGGTTATTATCCCCGCTTAGGCAGGAATTATGTAGAAAATAAAGAATAATATCAAGGGTAAAGGTGGAAATATGAAGTAAAGAGGGTAAAAAAGTCAGATGAGGAAAATGCCTAGTCTGGAGAAGGTTGTTGCCGATACCTTGACTGCTATAGAGAACGGCAAGAACCAGATCTATGATATTGCTGAAAATGCCCGTACTGAGACAGAAAGAATAAAAAAAGAATTAATTGCCTTGCAAAAACAAGTGATAGATACAATAGAACAGGTAGATGCCCAAGAAAAGTTAGAGAGAGCTGCCCGGAATCGGTTAGCTTATGTCAGTAAGAATTACAAGAAGTTCACTGAGGAAGAGATCAAATTTGCCTATGAACGGGCACGAGAATTCCAAGTAGAACTTGCCTCTCTACGGGAAAGGGAACGACAGCTAAAGCTTAGAAGAAATGAATTGGAAATAAGTCTGCGTCGCTTGATGAGCACAGTGGATAAGGCTGAGGGATTAGTTACTCAAGTAGGTGTTGTCCTAGATTATTTGAGCGGTAATTTACGCTGGATCAACGATGAGCTTGAGGTGGTAAACCAGAAAAGGCAGTTGGCTCCCAGGATTATTCAGGCTCAGGAGGAAGAACGTCGTAGGGTAGCCAGAGAAATCCACGATGGACCGGCACAAACTATGGCTAACGTTGTCTTGCGTTCAGAGGTTTGTGAGCATTTATTAGAAGAAAATGATTTGGCAGCCGCCAAAAAGGAATTGCAGGAGCTTAAACAACACGTTCGTAGTTGTTTGCAGGATGTGAGGCGGATAATTTTTGATTTACGTCCTATGTCACTGGATGATTTAGGCTTGGTTCCAGCCTTATCTCATTATTTAGAAAAAGTTGGGGAAAAAAGCGATCTTAAGGTGGAGATGTCTTATACAGGCACTGAGAGGCGCATAGAATCTGCTGTGGAGGTTGCCCTCTACCGCGTTGTCCAGGAAGGCGTGCAAAATGCCATAAAGCATTCCAAAGCTACTGACCTTAAAATTAGTTTAGATTTCGGGGCCGATAGTATTGTGGTAGTAATCAAGGATAATGGTTGCGGTTTTGACACTGTAGGTTATTTGGAAGAGCATAATTCGACAAGTTATGGTATTCTTGGTATGAAGGAACGGTTAGAAATTTTAGGGGGACAATTTACCGTTAATTCTAAAGTAGGCTATGGGACAGAAATCCTAGCTACAATCCCCTTAGATGAGTGAGGAGAGATAAACTATGGCGAGAGATAGAATTAGAATTGTCATTGTTGACGATCATCCCCTCGTACGCGAAGGTTTGCGCAAGGTGCTGGCTTTGGATGATGAGTTGCTGGTACTGGATGAGGCAGGAGATGGACAGGGAGCTATAAATGTAGCCCGTAGTCTTAAACCAGATATTATTCTGATGGATATTAATATGCCCGGGACAAACGGTATCGAAGCGACCAAGGTCATCAAACGGGAAATGCCCTTTGTGGGAATCATAGCTTTGACTATCCATGAAGAAGAAGAGTATATTATGGAGCTTGTTAAAGCGGGAGTTTCTGGCTATGTTCTAAAGGATATTTCACCCAAGAGACTTATTGAAACTATAAAAACTGTAGCCCAAGGCGATTCTGTTATCGACCCTGGTATTACCAATAAATTGCTAGGTGAAATCACCAGGATGGGAAGGCGCCGAAGGGTAAAGGAAGAATGGGAGAACTTGACTGGGCGCGAGATGGACGTGTTGAAGCTAATGGCTCAAGGATGCAGTAACAAGGAGATAGCTACTAATCTAGATATTAGTGAAAAGACGGTTAAGAATCATATTACGAATATTTTTCGCAAATTACAGGTGGAGGATCGAACCCAAGCCGTACTTTTTGCCATCAAGCACCACTTAGTTGAAATCGACTAGGTTAGTTGAAATTAAATAGGAGAAGGAAGAAAGCGCACAATTTACTGTGCGCTTTCATATTTTGTTAGGGGCAGAAAAGTCTAGAACTTCTTTATTTAAGACTTTAATTTCTACTGTAGGGTGTGAGGTGTGAGTGATTAAGGTGGAATATTCTTTCATCGTGCTAGTGATAGCCTTTCTCCTTTTTGGAGGTTGGAGTTTTCTCAAACAGCGGCTCATGGAACAAGAGGAAGAATTCATCTTGTATCTAGT
>JAPXME010000060.1:8298-10272 GCA_033809185.1 Clostridiaceae bacterium | reverse complement strand
GCACTGTAGGAACTGCTCATATTAGCTTAGGACAAGCCATAAGGATTGTGGTTGGCAAGATCCCCAAGCTGTCTTCCCTAGTTGATACTGGACTGATCCCTTCTAACCATATAGCGATAATTTGGCAAGTTAGGATGCCACGGATTATGCTCTCGGCTATGATAGGGGCTTGCTTAGCTGCGGTTGGTGCTTGCTTCCAAGGTTTATTCTGTAATCCCTTGGCGGACCCATATATTTTAGGCATCTCCAATGGTGCAGGTTTGGGAGCTACGGTGGCAATCGTTATGGGTCTAGGAGGATTGGCTTACGGAGTAGGCTATGTATCCCTCTTGGCTTTTTTAGGAGCTTTGATCACAGCAATAGTAGTTTATCTAATAGCCAATGTGGGAGGCAGGCTACCTGCAGTTAATCTAATTCTTTCCGGGGTGGCTGTTGGTTTTTTTGCCTCTTCCTTCGTAACCGTCTTAATGGCTTTAAATCGAGAGAATACGGAACGGATTATCATGTGGCTGATGGGCAGTGTTAATGCTGCCAACTGGCAGCAGGTAGCGATTCTCTTCCCGGTTACGGTTGTGGGTTGCCTGATTTTATGCCTTTTTGCCCGGGAGCTTAATGCAATTGGGGCAGGAGAGGAGACGGCTAAAAGTCTAGGGGTTAAAGTAGAAACAGTAAAAAAGCTCTTGCTAGGCGTTTCTTCTTTACTGGTGGCAGTATGTGTGTCTGTTAGTGGCATTATTGGCTTTGTGGGCTTGGTGATACCCCATGTGGCTAGGTTAATTGTTGGTCCGGATCAACGGGCTTTATTACCTTTTTCCACTGTTATCGGGGCTTTATTTTTAGTGCTTTGCGATACTATAGCCAGGAGTGTTATTCCACCGGCGGAATTACCCCTTGGGGCTGTAACAGCCCTATGTGGTGCCCCCTATTTCTGTTATTTGCTGATTAAGGCCAAAAAGAAGGTGAGGCTATGAGGACGAATGCAGCAATTGTAGTAGAGGATTTATGGGTTAAGCTGGGGGACAAAGAGATTATCTCTGGCCTTAATTTGCATCTCGCTCGGGGGAATTTTTTTGCTATTATTGGACCAAACGGAGCAGGGAAAACTACTCTCTTAAGAGCTATGGCAGGGGACTTGATGCCGACCCAAGGTTCGGTCTATCTAAATGGAGTATCTCTGAGGGCATTAAAGAGCAAGGAAAAAGCCCAAAGAATTGCTTATGTGGCTCAAAATGGATCTGATGACCTGGAGTTTAATGTCTTGGATTATGTGCTATTGGGCCGTTATCCTTACCTAACCTTGCTGCAAAATGAGACGACGGAGGATCTGGCTTATGCCCGGGAGGCTATGGAACTGACTAATACCTGGTCCTTACGGGAAAAGAATATTAACCAAATCAGCGGCGGTGAGCGGCAACGAGTAATTCTCGCCAGAGCCATTAGCCAGAATACCCCTATCATCTTGTTAGATGAACCTATCTCCCAGCTTGATCTCTATCATCAACTAGAACTAATGGATACCTTGCAGGAAATGGTGGCACAAGGTGGGAAGACAGTAGTAGCTGTATTGCATGATCTCAATATGGCCGCCCAATACTGTGATTACCTAGTATTACTTAATGAAGGAAGGATTATGGGAGAGGGTAGCCCGGAGGAGGTAATCCGTCCTGAAATAATCGCTGACTTATACAAATTGCAGCTCAAGATAACCCAAAATCCTGAAACGGGAAGGCCATATATTATTCCCACCAGAGGAAATAATTCCAAAAGCTCTGGTTAATGTGATAATATTTAAGAGGTCACTCTAGGGGGACTAGGGGAGGAGAATAGAATGTCGATTATCAAATGTCATCAAGTCAGTTTTGTCAGTGAAGGCAAAACAATTCTGCGCAATATTTCCGTAGATATCGCTCCGGGAGATTTTATTTCTCTGATGGGACCTTCAGGCAGCGGAAAAAGCACCTTCCTAAAGCTTTG
>JAPXME010000060.1:0-8288 GCA_033809185.1 Clostridiaceae bacterium | reverse complement strand
CACTTAGTCAGTCCTACGGAAGGTGAGATCTTTTTTGATGGTAAAAATATGCTAGATTATAATCCTTTGGAACTTCGACGCAGGGTTAGTTATTGTTTTCAGACTCCTTATCTCTTTGGGAAAACTGTAGCTGATAACCTGCGTTTTCCTTATACAATTAGAAATAAGCCTTTGGATATGAATAGAATAGAAGAATTATTGCCTAAATTTAATCTCTCGACGGAAATTTTGCAGCAGGATGTACAAAATCTCTCTGGTGGCGAAAAACAAAGAATATCCCTGATCAGAAATCTGCTTTTTACCCCGGAGGTTTTACTTCTTGATGAAGTGACATCAGCTCTCGATAAGGACAACACAATGTTAGTTGAGCAGGCTGTGGCTGAATTAAATCAAGAAGGAGTAACTGTGTTATGGATAACACACAACCCGGAACAAAATAAATCCCGAGCCAAGCGCACTTTTACTATTGTTGAGGGAGTTTTAACGGAAGGGGAGGGATATTAGATGAATGGCGGAACAGAACTGAATGTAATTTCCTTAGTGTTGGCATCATCCTTGGTTATGGTCTCTTTGCTTATTTCGGCAACGCAAAAATTAGGTCTAGGCAAAGAAACTTTTATCAGCGTGATTAGGGCTGTGGTGCAACTGATTATAGTAGGGTATTTGTTAGAGTATATCTTCGGCCTAGAAAACCCTCTATTTACAACGGGTTTGCTGTTAGTGATGATTTTCAACGCTGCCTATAATGCGGCTAAAAGAGGCGGTTGCCTGAAGAACAGAGGAGGATGTCTGAAAAACGGTTTGCTTGTCTCTTTTATAGCCATAGGGACAGGTGCAATTCTTACCCTAACTGTGTTAGTAACTTCTAAAGCAATTAAGTATGAACCGAATCAGGTTATTCCAGTAGGTGGCATGATTATTAGTAATGCCATGGTGGCTCTAGGGCTTTGCTATAGACAGCTGACCGCAAATTTCAACATCAGACGGGAAGAGGTTGAAACCAAACTCTCCCTAGGAGCAGATATTTTACCCTCTTCTTTGAGTATCATTCGGGATGCTATTCGAACGGGTATGGTTCCTACTATTGATTCAGCTAAGACCTTGGGTATTGTGTCCTTACCGGGAATGATGACCGGCCTTATCTTAGGTGGTGTATCCCCCCTTATTGCAATCCGTTTTCAGATTATGGTTACCTTTATGATGCTCTCTACTACCTCCATATCTTCTGTTATTGCTTGTTATTTATATTATCGGAATTTCTTTAATGACAGAAAGCAGTTGGTTGTCTGATATTATTCTGGTTTATTGTGTAACCTTTTCCCTTTTGATATAATGCAAAGTGTTAAAAAGGAAGGATGGTGGAAAATGAAATTAACGACAGGGGATTTGGAAAAGCTGGCTACTCTAAGTCGATTGGAATTATCAGCTGAGGAAAAAGAAAAGTATAGTGCAGATCTGAATGATGTCCTGACTCACATAGAGGCGTGGAATAATTTAGATACAAGTTCAGTCGAACCTACGACCCATGTCCTTTCATTAAATAATGTGTTCCGGGAAGATGAGCTTGGACCCTCCCTTGACAGAGAGGCAGTGTTCAGCAATGCGCCTGCCGAGGAAGATGGTTATTTTAAGGTACCCAGGATTCTGTAAAGCAGGTAAAGGAGGATTTTAATGTCTTTTGCAAATATGACTGCTCAGCAGTTAGCAGACTTATTAGAGAAAAAAGAGATAAGCAGCGAAGAATTAACGGCTGATTATCTTCAGAGAATAGAGGATCTTGACGGCTCACTAAATGCGTTTATAACAGTGACTGGTGAGTTGGCTTTAGAGCAGGCCCGAGACATCGATCAGAGAAGAGCCGCCGGAGAAAAGCTGGCCCCCTTGGCCGGAATTCCGATGGCTGTTAAGGATAATATTATTACAAAAAATATTAAGACAAGCTGTGCATCCAAAATGCTGGCTAATTACATACCACCCTATAATGCTGAGGTTATGGACAGACTGGCGGAAACAGGCTCCGTACTATTAGGCAAATGTAATCTGGACGAGTTTGCCATGGGCTCATCCACAGAGACATCGGCTTTTGCTCCCACCCGTAATCCCTTTAATCTAGAGACTGTCCCCGGAGGTTCAAGTGGCGGTTCAGCCGCTGCTGTAGCAGCTGCGGAAGCTGTTTATGCTTTGGGCACTGATACTGGTGGTTCAGTACGGCAACCGGCTTCATTCTGTGGTGTAGTGGGAATGAAACCAAGCTATGGTTTGATCTCCCGTTATGGAGTAGTAGATTATGCTCCTTCCTTATCTCAGGTAGGAACCTTGACTAGAGATGTTACGGATTGTGCTTTAGTGTTGAATAGCTTGTGTGGCCATGACCCCAAGGATTCTACTTCTATGCCTCAGGCGGTGTCGGATTATACAGCCTACCTTAAGGACAGCATTAAAGGCATGAAGATTGGACTGCCAAAGGAATATTTTGTGGAGGGCCTTGATCCGCAGATCAAAGATTTAATTTATCAGGCTGCTAAAAAATTAGAGGATTTAGGAGCCGTCTGTGAAGAGGTATCGTTGCCCCATACTCCCTATGCCTTCCCAGCCTATCATGTAATTGGTTGTGCCGAAGCTAGCTCAAGTATGGCTCGTTACGATGGTGTAAGATACGGTCTCAGAGTGGAAGCTGATGATGTCTATACTATGTTCAGTAAGACACGGAGTGCAGGCTATGGTGAGGAAGTAAAAAGAAGAATATTGTTTGGTACATACGCCTTAAGTGCCGGTCAGTATGAAGATTACTACCTGAAGGCAATGAAAGTCAGAAGTCTAATCAGGCAAGATTTTGCCAAGGTATTTGGAGAATATGATTGCTTGCTGACACCTACCACACCAACAACGGCATTTAAATTTGGTGACAGGACAGAGGAGCCTCTGGATATGAATCTGGCTGACATTTGTACTATACCGGCTAATCTGGCCGGCTTACCAGCTATCTCCCTGCCCTATGGTCAGATTAATGGAATGCCGGTAGGATTACAGTTCATTGGCCAAGCCTTTGCGGAAGGAACCATACTTAAGCTTGCTTATAATTTAGAACAAAATTCAGATATGACTAGGCCAGTGCCTAAGCTGGAAGGGGTGTGTTAGGATGGCTGTCAGTTATGAAACTGTAATCGGACTTGAGGTTCATTGTGAGTTGAAGACGAAAACTAAGATTTTCTGTTCATGCTCAACAGAGTTTGGCGCAGAGCCTAATAGCCAGGTTTGTCCCAGTTGTTTAGGATTACCCGGTGCTCTGCCGGTGATGAATAAAAGGGTTTTAGAGTTTGCAATTCGGGCAGGATTAGCTGTCAACTGTCGGATAGCTGAATTTAGTAGATTTGATCGGAAGAATTATTTCTATCCTGATTTACCTGAGGCCTATCAAATTTCCCAACAGTATTTTCCCATCTGCCTAGATGGTCACCTGGAGATTGATGTAGAGGGTACAAAAAAGGAGATACGCATCAATCGCATTCATATGGAGGAGGATGCCGGGAAACTGGTTCACGCAGGGGATACTATTACAAGCTCCCTTTATTCTCTGGCCGATTATAACCGGTGCAGTACTCCCTTGTTAGAAATCGTCTCTGAGCCGGATATGAGATCGGCTGAAGAAGCTAGAGCCTATCTGGAAAAGCTCAGATCAATTTTGGAATATGTAGGTGTCTCTGATGTGAAGATGGAGCAGGGCTCCTTACGCTGTGATGCCAATGTCTCTGTTCGCCCGGTAGGTTCAACAGAGTTTGGTACAAGAGTAGAAATCAAGAACCTTAACTCATTCCGTTCTTTGGTAAGAGCCATCGAATACGAGGCGGAAAGACATATTGAAGTATTAGAAGAAGGCGGCGAAATTATTCAAGAGACTCGCTCCTGGGATGAAAATAAGGGCATAACTGTATCTATGCGCAGTAAAGAAGAGGCTGTAGACTACAGATATTTCCCTGACCCTAACTTAGTCCCGATTATTGTGGAACCCAAGATGGTCCAAGAGATTAAGGATTCTTTGCCTGAGCTGCCTGATGCCAAATTTGCTCGTTTTACAGAGGAACTTGGCTTGACTGATTATGATGCTGGAATAATTACTGCTAGTAGAGATTTAGCCGATTTCTTTGAGGCCACAGTAGATATATATAATGATCCGAAAAATGTGGCCAATTGGTTAATGGGCGAATTACTTCGTTTGTTAAACGCCAATAACATAGAGCTCAAGGAGTGTAAGGTTACTCCGGAAAAGCTGGCTGAACTACTAAAACTTGTAGACGATGGAACTGTAAGTGGCAAGATGGCTAAGACAGTTTTTGAAGAAATGTTTAATAGCGGCAAAGATCCTAAGGCTATCGTAGAGGAAAAGGGCATGGCCCAGATTTCTGACGAGGATTCCTTAGGGGCAATTATTGATCAAGTTATGGCGGCTAATCCCCAATCAGTGGCCGATTACAAAGCTGGCAAGACGAAAGCCATGGGCTTTCTGGTCGGACAAGTAATGAAGGAAACCAAGGGACAAGCTAATCCAGGCTTAGTCAACAAGCTGCTTAAGGAAAAGCTATCATAAAATTTTAAAAGAATAACGGGAACCGGCTTACCAATTCCTTGCCTGGAAATGTCTAAACTTGTGCCGTAAGAAATTTGATTACCGGTCAAAATTCGCCGTCCTTGGCTCAGTTCTCCCTGCCTGGCACGTCCTGTGCCAGGCTAATCAATTTCTAACGGTACCTTCGTCAAGACATTTTAACCAGGCTCGTCAAAGGTAATCCTGTTCTTGTTATTCTGTCTGGAAATGCTCTAAACTCATGAAAAATGTTGCAATAAAAAAAGCTCTTTATCCCTGAAAAGGAGAAGAGCTTTTATTGTGAAAACAACAAGGTTCCCAGGTACCCGTCAGCAATCTTTGATTGCGTTGACGGGTGGGGTTCTTATTATTCTGCTACTGGAATTGATTAAGAGCAATTAGGACCGGATCCCATACAGGGCTGAAAGGCGGTGAATAGGCCAGATCCATATCGATTAATTCATCAACCGTAGCTTCGCTGGTAATAGCTGCAGCCAGCATATTTATCCGCATTGCCGAACCACTGTAACCGACGATTTGTGCTCCGATTAGGCGCCGTGTTTTTTTGTCGGCCAAGAGTTTAAGATTTATATCATTAGAAATTGGACAAAAATGGGCTGCTGTCTTGGCGTTGATGCGGCTAGTCAGATATTCTATGCCCAAACGCTGACATTCCGTTTCGCTCAAACCTGTGCGAGAAATCTCCATCTCAATAACTCGGGCTATTCCTGTGCCTAGAACACCTTTAAAGGATCTATTGCCGCCTATTGCATTTTCTCCGGCGATTTTACCTTGTTTGTTGGCGGTAGTTCCTAAGGGGATATATACTTCATTTCCTGTTAAGAGATGGGTAACTGTAGCGCAATCTCCGGCGGCATAGATATTTTCCACACTGGTTTCCATCTTGTCGTTTACCTGAATGGCATTTTTCACCCCTAATTTTAGTCCGGCCTCCTCAGCCAAGGCTGAATTAGGCTGAACACCAATAGAGAGCAAGGCGAAATCTGCCGGGATTTGCCCTTTATCTGTAATGACTCCGGTAATTTTCTCCTTACCGATAAAGCCTTTGATGGCCTCACCGGTACGGATCTCTACACCCTTACTTTCTAGATAATTGGTGAGAACCTGGGCCATATCCCCATCCATATTAGGTACGATGTGAGGCGCCATCTCCACTAAGGTAACCTGGCAACCATGGACTAAGAGGTTTTCCACCATTTCTAGACCTATGTATCCTCCGCCGACGACCACAGCCTTTTGCGGTTTTTCCTGTAGGAGATAGTCTTTGATTTTCTGACTATCCGGAATAGTCCGTAAACTGAAAACGCCGTTAAGATCCATTCCCTCTAATGGAGGTATAAAGGGGCGAGCGCCTGTAGCGATTATTAAGCGGTCATAATTATCTTCAAAGCTAGTATTATTTTGCAAATTCTTTACGATGATTTTTCCGTCTGCCGGTTTGATTTTTTCAACCCTCATCAAGGGGTTGACTTGGATTCTTTGGGCAGCAAAATCTTTTAAGGAACGAGCTATGAGAGCTTCCTTTTTAGAGAATTTTCCACCGATAAAATACGGTAAGCCACAGCCTGCATAAGAAAAGTATTCTTCCTCGGTATAGACACGGATTTCGCAATTAGCATCACTCCGTCTAGCTTTAGCTGCAGCACTCATGCCTGCAGCTACGCCACCGATAATCAAGAGTCTCTGGGACATATTAACAACTCCTTTCCATCATCTTATTGTGAAAACAACAAGGTTCCCGGGCCCCGTCAGCAATCTTCGATTGCGTTGTTGGGTGGGGTTCTTATTAGTAACTATTCTAAGTTACCTTAAGTATATTGTATCTTATATATCCATTTAAGGGAATGATTCTCTGTAGTCTGAGGATATAAGTAATTTTGGAGGAACTTAGCAATTTATGTAGAACAAAGTATAGAGAGAATTGTCTACTTTTACGACAACAATTCAAGAGGTGAAACTACTTGAGCCTGAGCCGTAAAATATTAATAGCTATAGTCTTGGCGCTAGTATGTTATTTTGTAAGCGCTAGCATTTTTTCAAATATCAAAGCTAACGGTCTTAATGAGCTTTTCCATGACGAACACCCCTATGATCTAGTGATTCGTCATGCCACCATCTTAGATGGCACTGGACAAAGGGAAAAGTACCGGGGCGATATTGCTATTTATGAGGGTAAGATTGTGGAAGTTGGTACTGTTGGTTTAACAAACGCGCCGGTTTTTGATGCCGGAGGACTTACCGTTATACCGATCCCAGTGCCTTTTTCCGCCAATGAAAATGCCTTAGAGCACGCTTTTAGTACTAGTTATCCTCGTTTCGCTGCTGAGGATATCTACCTACAGAATGAGCCTTATACCGGTAATAACCTGGAGCAGGTGGCCGAAGATCTAGGTTTATCCGTAGGAGAAGCTCACGAAACCCTGAAAAGGGTTTTAGGACCTACGGCAAAAGCCTATATTACCCATATCCCAGTACAGACTGAATCCACAACTATGGAAGAATATCTTGCCCGTTTGACCTGTTACCGGGCCAACTATAGTAACAAAATAGGCCAGGGGGTAATTAAAGAGGGAGCCGATGCTAATCTTTATTTCTTCCTGAGCAAGGATTATGATGAGGCAGCTTTAACAGAATTATTTAAGAAAGGTAAAGTACCAGAACCCTTGTTTACAGTTAGAGATGGGGTATTTGTAAATGAATAGGTTAGAACAAGAGTCTGTGAGCTAAGCAGGCTCTTTTTTTTCAGTGAGGAATAATTTGTAATGGCTTGTTGTCCGTACAGTGGAGGATATCGTTGTGCTGTGCTTATTAGATGTCTACCTTTTATAAAGAAAGGGGCTACTGTGGCTAGTAGACCACGATGTTTGATATACTGATCTCAAAGGAGAGCGGCAAGGAGGATTAGTCTTGAATTCTCAAGAAAGGGTAATTGAATTACTCATAACAGGATATAGCCATGACGGTAAAGGAGTAGGCCGTTACGCAGGAAAGCCTGTTTTTGTAGCTGGAGCCTTAAGGGGAGAATTAGTTCGTGTTGAATTTGGCCGAGAGCGGAAAGGCATAATTAATGGTCAATTACTGGAGATAATAGAGGCTGCTCCGGAGAGAGTGACTCCAGTATGTTCGGTATTTTCCTCCTGTGGGGGTTGCCAATTACAGCATTTAGATTATCAGGCACAACTACAAATGAAGAGGGAAATTGTTAGCAATGCCTTGCAACGAATAGGCGGCTTCAAAGATATTGATGTTCACCTTACCTTAGGTATGGCCGAACCCTGGGCTTATAGGAACAAAGGGCATTTTCGGGTAAGTAAAGCTGAAGGGAATATTAGCCTTGGCTTTTATGAGGAAGCTAGCCACAAGCAAGTTCAAGAAAGCTGTAGACATCTATTTTCCCAAGCAGTAGTGGAATTATTGGACAGTCTGCCTGATTTGTTGGAACAACACCAAGTTCCAATAGCCTCAGATGTGGATGCAGGGATCCGGCATATAATGGTAAGGGAGAGTAGTTCAAGGGGCGAAATCCTAATGGTGCTTATACTCTCAGAACCCTTGAACTATGATTTTTCGGCAATTGCCCGGGAAATATGTAAGAATAATCCTAGGGTTGTCGGTGTATGTACGAATATAAATCCAAGGAAGGCAGGGCCAATCTTAGGCAGGGATATAGAGATAGTATATGGCC
>JAPXME010000059.1:4018-10290 GCA_033809185.1 Clostridiaceae bacterium | reverse complement strand
GTGGGAAAGTTATCTATGAACGGAAGCACTATGTAGACTTAAAGGTTCCTGACGGTAAGTACTTAGTTAATGTCACTGTTAAAGGTGCAGGTAAAACTGACTTATGCTTAGTTCGCCAAAAGTATGTCACCATCTATGGCGATATGTTCGATGATGATTACATCAGAGTAACCAGATAGATTGAATTGCCAACCTTTCTTTTACTAGATTTTGTAATAAATAAGTCCCTTCCAAAGTATATATGTATTGTTCAAGACTGCTCATTGTACAGTAAGTATACGGCATCGTTAAGACCTTATGGGAGAGGGGTGTGAAGCCTTACTAAGCTGTGGAGTGCTCGACTGCAATACGGAGATTAAGGAGGGGATAATAGTGGAGAATATTTTCAGGGACATTGCTGAAAGGACAGGAGGTGATGTCTATCTTGGTATAGTTGGACCTGTCCGGGCTGGAAAGTCCACATTTATTAAAAGGTTTATGGATTTATTGGTTATCCCAAATATTCAAGATGTCTATGATCGGGAACGGGCTATTGACGAATTACCGCAAAGTGGTGCAGGCCGAACAATTATGACTACTGAACCGAAATTCGTCCCTAACGAAGCGGTAAATATCCAGGTGAAAGAAGGCCTGGAGGTAAATGTACGTCTAGTAGACTGTGTTGGTTATACCGTACCAGGTGCTAAGGGCTATGATGACGATGATGGTCCACGGATGGTTCGTACTCCTTGGTCGGAGGAGCCTATGCCTTTCCAAGAGGCAGCAGAAATGGGGACTAGTAAAGTAATCAGTGAACATTCAACTATAGGTATAGTAGTTACTACTGATGGAACAATTACTGATATTCCACGGGAAAATTACCTGGAGGCTGAATCCAGAATTGTCGAGGAATTAAAATCTCTCGGTAAGCCTTTTGTAGTTATTCTTAATTCATATAGACCGAATGATGTTGTTACGATTGAACTAGCTCAAGAATTAGAAGCCCTCTATGAAGTGCCTGTTATCCCTGTAGATGTTATGCAAATGAATCAGGCTGCCATTATGCAAATCCTAGAGGAAGCTCTTTTTGAGTTCCCAGTTACTGAGGTAGATATCAGCTTACCCAGATGGATTGAAGAACTAGAAGCAGACCAATGGCTGCGTAAGCGTTTCGAAGATTCGGTCCATGAGATCTTAAGTCAGGTTAGAAGATTACGTGATATTGATCAGGCTATAGAAATTCTAGCTAACTTGGATTTTGTGGAAGATGTAATTTTAGATAATATGAACATGGGAACGGGAACGGCTTCTATCGAAATGTCGGCCAGAGAAGAATTGTTTTATCAGGTGCTTAATGAGGTGACCGGCTTAGAGCTTGAGGGTAACCATGATCTGTTCCGCGTAGTCAAGGAACTTTCAGTAGTCAAAAAAGAATACGATAAGGTCGCTGATGCCTTAGTCCAGGTCAAAGAGTCCGGTTATGGCGTAGTGAACCCAGTTTTGGCTGACATGAAGCTAGAAGAGCCGGAGTTAATTAAACAAGGTGGAATTTTTGGAGTAAAATTGAAGGCTAGTGCGCCCTGTGTGCATATGATTCGTACTGATGTAACTACGGAACTGACACCCCTAATGGGTACAGAAAGGCAATGTGCAGATCTGGCTCGTTATATTACGGATAGATTCCAAGAGGATCCTTCTCAAATATGGAGTTATGATATTTTTGGGAAATCATTGCATGAACTGGTACAAGAAAATCTTCAAGGGAAATTACAAGACCTGCCGGAAAATACTCAGGAAAAACTTGTAGAGACATTAAATAGAATTGTCAATGAAGGCAGCGGAGGTATAATTTGCATAATAATCTAGCCGGATCGGTCTGAGAGGACCGATTTTTTCTGATCATTTTTTAATCTCATTTGTGTTAGTGCAGAAAAAATTTCATTTCTGTCGATGCAGAATAAAATTCGGGTTCAAGGCGTCACTAAAGTCGCTTGACGCCGAATTTTTTCTGTGTCTAGCATCAAATAATTATGGACAGGCTAAGTGTGTTATAATACCTAAATCAGTAGATATTCCTTATTGCCGCAATGACCAAAGGGTGATATAATGTCTACCAAATGAGGATTAATATCCATCAGGAATGGACACAGGAAGCGGTGATAAACCTTTGATCCAGTATAAAAAGTCTAAAAAATTCTACATGGTTAGTAAAGAAATTCTACCAGAGACAATTGTAAAAACTGCTTTAGCTAAAGAATTATTAGACAGAGGAGAAGTATTAACGGTTAATGAAGCAGTTGAAAAGGTCGGAATTAGTCGGAGTGCTTTTTATAAGTACAGAGATGGAATATTCCCCTTTTATCAAACCAGCAAAGAGAAAATTATTACTGTTTTTCTTAATTTGGAACATATCACCGGAGTACTGTCTAATGTCTTGAATGCTGTGGCTTTATTAAAAGGGAATATCCTGACCATAAACCAAGGTATACCTTTGCAAAATATGGCCAATGTCACTCTTAGTATTGACACCTCGGATATTAATGGTGACATAGAGGAATTCATTCAAAAATTACAACAAATCGAGGGAGTAAAGAAAGTAGAACTTGTAGGTCAAAGCTAGGAGGAAATAGCGTGGAAAAAGTTGATATTGCACTATTAGGTTTAGGAACTGTGGGCCAAGGTGTGGTCAAGATTTTGCAAAAAAACAAAGATCAATGGTACCATAAGTGCGATGCTGAAATTAATCTCAAAAAAGTATTAGAAAAGGATTTTAACCGTGAAAGGGATGTTGTACTCCCGGAAGGGGTTATGACTAATAACTGGCAGGAGATAGTTTCCGACCCGGATATTAAGGTGATTATTGAGGTAATGGGCGGAATCCATCCGGCCTTAGAATTTATCTTAGAAGCCATGGAAAATGGCAAATCCGTTGTTACAGCTAATAAGGATTTGATTGCTGAACATGGGCAAGAATTGTTTGAAATGGCCCAGGCTAAAGGTGTCGATTTTTACTTTGAAGCCAGCGTAGGTGGTGGAATACCTATTATTACACCGCTGAAGCAAAGTCTAGTAGCTAATAATATTCAGCAGGTTATGGGGATCATCAACGGTACCACCAACTATATCCTGACTAGAATGGACAGGGACAATATGAAGTATGAAGATGCTCTCCAGCAAGCTCAGGAGCTTGGCTATGCCGAGGCTGATCCTACCAGTGATGTAGAGGGCCTTGATGCGGCTAGAAAGATTGCTATTCTTGCTTCAATAGCTTTCCATTCTCGTGTTCGCTTACAGGACGTATATACTGAGGGTATTTCTAAGATAACTACCAATGATCTGCGCTATGCCAAAGAATTAGGATATACAATTAAATTATTGGGTATTGCCAGAGAAGAAAATAATGAGATTGAAGTTAGGGTTAACCCTAGTATGATCTCCTTAAATCACCCATTGGCTAATGTCAATGACTCTTACAATGCTATATTTGTCCGTGGCGATGCCGTTGGAGATACTATGTTTTACGGTCAGGGAGCCGGCCAGTTGCCAACAGCCAGTTCTATAGTTGGTGACCTAGTTGAAGTAATTAAGAACTTACAAAAGGGAAGTGTGGGCCGGATTAGCTGCACCTGTTACGATCATAAGAAGATCAAGGAAATGGGTGAGGTAGAAACAAAGTATTACCTCCGGATGCACGTTGTAGACAGACCTGGTGCTTTAGCCAGCATTGCCAGTGTGTTCGGTAATCACGGTGTTAGTCTAGCCACTGTGATTCAGAAAAATGAACATGTTGGTGGTGTAGCGGAGCTGGTGGTTATAACCCATCAGGTTAAAGAACGCAACCTGCAAAATGCCCTAAAGGTTATTAAAGAAATGTCTATTACTCAAGCTATTAACAGTTTGATTAGGGTTGAAGGGATAAATTAAATGCTAAAAGTTTGTGTGCCCGCAACTTCGGCAAATCTGGGCCCAGGTTTTGACACTTTGGGAATAGCCTTAGAATTAATGAATACTTTTTATTTCTGCCTGGATGAGGAGGATATTCCTCCAAAAGGTGCTAAGTTTATGTCTGCCAATAGCCTAGTACAACGAGGGGCTGAACTTGTCGCTGAAGAGACAGGAGGGAAATTGCCTAAGTGGCAGGTGGC
This sequence comes from Clostridiaceae bacterium, assembly GCA_033809185.1. Classification (GTDB taxonomy): domain Bacteria; phylum Bacillota; class Peptococcia; order DRI-13; family JAPXME01; genus JAPXME01. The sequence goes on along the minus strand of JAPXME010000059.1, from coordinate 6,166 downwards.
TTTGAATGCCCAAATACCTAGCTCTAGGGGTTTAGGCAGCAGCGCCAGTCTTACTGTAGCAGGAATAGTTGCGGCAAATCATTATTTACAAGCCGGTTTATCTTCTGAAAAACTCCTTGAGTTGGCTTGTCGTCTGGAGGGGCATCCTGATAATGCAGCTCCGGCTCTGCTAGGTGGCTTAGTGGTTTCCACAGTAACACCGGAAGGAGTCAAATTCCTTAAGACATTACCGGGCGAGACTCTTAAAACTGTGGTGGCAGTTCCTGAGTTCACCTTGCCGACCAATCAGGCTAGAGAAGTCCTGCCAACACAAGTTTCTTACCATGATGCCATACAAAATACTGGGCGGACTGCCCTTTTTGTCAGCTCAATGCTTTTGGGGGACTACACTCATCTTAAATATGCGATGGAAGATGTTCTACATCAGCCTTATCGTATGGATTTGGTGCCCGGCTTTAAGGAAGTTATGGCAGCAGCTATTAAGAGCGGTGCTTTAGGCAGTTGCTTAAGTGGTGCCGGTCCGTCTATTTTAGCTTTTATTACGGAAAAGGCTGAAGAAGTCCGTCATAGTATGACAAAGACTTGGGTTGAGTTTGGCATCAAGTCTAAGGCTTATTTGCTTGAAATCAATCGAACCGGGGTACAGTGTCAGGAGATCTAAAAGAATTCATAAAGTTCGATTTTGGGAGTAGAAAGCTCTTTTCTAAATAGCTGCAAATTAGTTGCTGATAGTCAAAAACGCCTTGACACTGGAATAATAGGCATATATAATATCTATTGTGGCTTCGGGGCGTAGCTCAGTTTGGCTAGAGCGCCATCTTGGGGTGGTGGAGGCCGCTGGTTCAAGTCCAGTCGCTCCGACCATTTTTATTAGGTTACAAAATTAAATCGGGCAAGAGATTGTTCAGGCCCAACCAATACTTATAAATTTTTAAGACCGTCAGTAGGCGGTCTTAATTTATTGAGAAACAACAAGGTTCCCGGGAATATATCTATAATCGTTCTAGGGCAAGGGTCATACGCAAGTTACAACTTTGTATTTGTGCCAAAAGCTTATAAAATGCATATAAATATTTTATTGACATAGCTTGAAGATGTGCTAAAATGAAGGCTGACTAGTTTGAACCAAAGTAGCATCAGGGGAGGTTCACGGTACATTAAAAAAGGAGGCATGATAAATGAAGGCATTGGGCCGCCATGTGTTGGCTGAGATCTACGGTTGCGATTTTGATCTCTTGAATGACGTTAAGAAAGTAGAAGAAAGTATGATAAAAGCAGCTCTTGAGGCTGGGGCAGAGATAAGGGAGTATGTGTTTCATAAGTTCAGTCCCCAGGGAGTTAGTGGGGTAGTAGTTATCTCTGAATCCCATTTAGCAATTCATACTTGGCCTGAATTAGGATACGCAGCTGTAGATGTCTTTACTTGCGGTGATAACGTTGATCCGTGGGATGCCTGTAATTTTCTTGTAGAGAAATTTAAGGCAGGGCACATGACCGCTACTGAAGTTAAAAGAGGAATAACTGAGGAGACTCATAAAGAAGCGGTAAATCTATAGGAGGGATATGTATCTTACCTCGACGATGTAAGAAAATCATCTAAACGCCATTTTTACAACAGATTGTTTGTAGAAATGGCGTTTTTAATAGAAAAGAACACGAAATTAGCAGGAATTTGTTAGAATCTGAGGAACTAATTATTGTATAGACGCTGGCCAACCTAGTTAGGGCTGCACAATTAAATAATAACTATAATACACAGTAAGGTAGGGTTGCTACAGTGGATGCATACGAAAAGTTTCTAGTTGATCTAAAAAGAAAATTTGATCTCGATTTAACAGGCTACAAACGTCCTCAGATGGAAAGGCGAATCAATACCTTGATGCGCACTTTAAATATTGTAGGCTATGATAACTTTGTACAAGAATTGGCTAGTGATAAAGAACTGTTAGACCGTTTTATCGCTCATTTGACTATTAATGTATCTGAATTTTTCCGCAACAGTAGCCAGTGGGATATTCTAACTAAAAAGATTATTCCTCAGCTTTTAACTAAAACGCAAAATCTTAAAATCTGGAGCGCAGGTTGTTCTACTGGGGAAGAACCCTATACGCTGTCTCTTATACACATCTGACGCTGCCGACGATGCCG
>JAPXME010000059.1:0-4008 GCA_033809185.1 Clostridiaceae bacterium | reverse complement strand
CTGGGGAAGAACCCTATACGATGGCTATGGTTTTGGCCGAGAATTTTCCCCAGGGCCAGCATTCTATCTTAGCCACAGATTTTGATGCCCGTGTCTTGAAAACTGCCCAGAATGGGGAATATCCTGAGAAAAGCACAATTGGCATACCAGCCAGACTGTTAGAAAAATATTTTACTAAGCATGACGATAAATTACGGGCTAACGATGTCTTGCGAAAATACATTACCTTCAGACAACATAATTTATTGAGGGATCCTTTTCCGGATAATTATGATTTGATTATTTGTCGTAATGTGGTGATATATTTTACAGAGGAAAGTAAAGCTCAGCTTTATCGGCGCTTTTATAATACTTTAAGGCCCGGAGGGATTCTTTTTACCGGAAGTACTGAGCAAATTATCCAAGCCAGAGAGATTGGTTATCAATCACCGGAATTATTCTTTTATATGAGGCCATTATAAGGCCCATAATATAATAATCTGAAGTATAATTCCCTGGCTTTAATTATGAATGTCAATAGTGACAGCGGAGGCGAAAATGAAAAATAATCTCTTTTCTATCCAAGGAAAATCTCCTATCTTAGCAGAGGATGTGGCAATATTTACAGGAGCAAGAATTATTGGCGCCGTATCTATGGCTGCTGGTTCAAGTGTTTGGTATAACGCAGTGCTGAGAGCTGATTTAGCAGAAATCAAAATCGGTGAATATTCTAATATACAAGATGGTTGTGTGCTCCATAATGACACAGAACATCCTTGTATTGTCGGCAAATATGTAACAGTGGGACATAAGGCTATACTTCATGGCTGTGTAGTTGGAGATTATGCTCTAATTTGGTATGAATTCTTGTATTTTGAATGGTGCTGAAATTGGTGAGGGAGCAATAATTGGTGCTGGAGCCGTTGTAACTGCGGGTACGAAGATTCCTCCTTATTCAGTTGCGGTAGGAAGCCCAGCTAAGGTAATCAAGACTTTAGAAGCTTCCAGTAAGGAAGATCGCCAAGCACAAGCAGTGAAATATTTCCATATGGCTCAGGAGCAAAAAAAAGACATAATGGGTTAACAACACAGAAGAATTGTCCTCCTGTGTTAACCATTTTCTTGGGGGTGATTTTTTGCCAGAGAATATCTTTGTTTTAGATATTGGAACCCGGACGGTAATGGCACTACTGGCTACTTTGGATGATGATCAGTTGAGTGTAAACAACCTATTATATCGTGAACACAAAACCCGCTCTATGCTAGATGGGCAAATTCACGATATCGCTGAGGTAGCTAAGGTTATTGAGGAGTTAGTCCGTGAACTACAAGAACAGTCAGGTCAAGAGTTGAAAAAAGTGGCCGTGGCTGCTGCTGGCCGATCTCTGAAAACAAAAAGGGGAACGGCTAAAATCAATTACCCGACTATCACTGCTATTACTCAGGATGATTTACTGGCCATTGAATTACAGGCTGTACAAGCAGCCCGCCAGGACTTACCTAGAGGGCAGGGTAATATACCCTTATCTCAACAGTACTATTGTGTCGGTTACAGTATAGTTGAAGAACGTCTGGACGGAATTAGATTAGGCAGTATTGTAGGACAGAAGGGGCAGACAGCGGAAGTTGACGTAGTGGCCACCTTTTTACCTCGTATAGTTGTAGATTCTTTACAAACTGCTGTAGAGAAAGCAGGCTTGGAGCTAGTTAGTATTACTTTAGAGCCGATTGCTGTGGCCAATATTGTTCTTAATCAAACAATGCGTCGCTTAAATTTAGTTCTGGTAGATATCGGGGCAGGTACTTCTGATATTGCCGTATGCGGTGGTAATACTGTCAGTGCTTTTGGTATGGTACCCATGGCTGGTGATGAGATTACAGATGTTTTAAGTGATCATTATATTCTGGATTTTAATTATGCTGAGGAAGTTAAGCGTCAAATAGCCGACAAGGAAGAAATCACCACAACTGATGTCTTGGGTTTTGAGCAGACCTTAAGAAGCATTGAACTTAAAAATATTGTTGAGCCGGCTGTTGATGCTTTAGCTACAGCCATCTCCCATGAAATTATGGAATTAAACGGCAAAGCCCCCCAAGCAGTTTTACTGGTGGGGGGAGGAAGCTTAACACCTAATTTGGCTGGTAAGGTTGCTCAATTACTTAACATACCTGAAAATAGGGTAGCTGTTCAGTGTGCCGGGAAATTACCGAATGTTTCGGGATTACCGGAGGATTACAGCGGGCCTAATTTTATAACGGTATTAGGCATAGCTTATACGACTTTACATAATCCTACCTTGGGCTTTATGGAGGTTACTGTTAATGATAAAGCTGTTCGCATCTTGAATTTAGGTGAGAATCGTATAGCTGATGCCTTATTGGCCAGTGGTTATAATATTCGTGAGGTTCTTGGTCGTCCGGGGATGGCTTTGACTTGTGAGATAAATAATCAGCTCTATACTATTCCCGGTAAAATGGGAACTAGGGGCAAAATTATGTTAAACTCCCGACCGGCTAATATGCAGGATGTAATTCATGAAGGAGATGCCATAGTTTTTGAGCCGGGGAAAGCAGGAGAAGATGCTAAGGGTACTTTTCGGGAGGTATTGCAAGAACTTATAGGTAATTGCACAGTTAACGGCAAGGCCGTTGATTTGAACCCCACTGTAACGGTAGCAGGGGTGACTGTTGATTTGGATGAAGAAATAAAAGACGGCTGTAAAGCCCAGGTAATCACCAATCTTAGTATAAATGAGGTTTTAGCTAAGGCAGGGGTTAGTTTTGGGGAACAATTTATCTATCTAGACGGTGATAAAATTTCCTTGAATGATAAAATGCTCTTGAAGCTTAACGGTAGAGATGCAAAACTAACTGATCCTGTTTCACCAGGGGATCACATAGTCTGTGAAGCACCTCAGGATTTAACTGTCGGAGACTTTTTGCCCACAGTAGAACAGCCACCTTTTGAATTGACGGTTAATGGGCATAAGATGATTCTGAACGCTACAAAAATTATGGTGAATAATTCGCCTGCAGAGCGTAGCACACCTATTAAAGCTGGCGATTCGATTACTTACCAACCGGGAAAGGAAAATTATCATCCTATTCTGATTGATATTTTTAATGAAATAAATTTTTCACCTAATCCTCCTACTGGTAAGAGTAAATTATTATTAAGGGTAAATGGTGAGGAAAAGGAGTATACTTATCTTCTACAAGAGGGTGATAATGTGGAAGTTAAGTGGATTTAAGTCGCTGGGTTAAAATTTGTGGGTCGTTAAGCTCTGAGGTCTTGACCTTAATAAGGGTCAAGCCCTCATTTTTAATTAGTCTTTCTAATGAAGGAATAATTCTCCGGCCAGGTTGCATAATGCAGAGGGCGAATTTTTCTTCGGGTAGATAATAGTCCAAGAAGATACTGCGATAGTAGCAGCCGGGAAGTATAGTGGCTCGAGGGAAAAGTCTCTGAAGAAACGGGGTTAGATCCGGCAAGGCTTCTGAAGCCTGTTTTTCTTCTAATGTGGTAGCAACCGGTACTGGATCTGCTATTGTTTGTTCATCTACTTGTTCTATTTGTTCTATGACTTGTTCGTTTAGGCTGTCTGCTGGAATTTGCTTCTCCTCTGGCGGTGTAGGGTCTTGTTCTGCAGGAGATTGAGATTCAAGGATTTCTGGTTCATTTTCTGATTCTTTGAAGAAAGCCATAGCCAAGATTCTATCCAAGTCTCCTTTGAGGGACCCGAAACTCAATAAAGCTAATCTGGGTGGTAATTTTTGCGAAATCAATTGTCGCAATAGACCTTCTAGGTGTTCCTCTTGACCGCCTAGGAGATTTAAGAGTAGGGGAGAAAGGTCTCTGACCATTTGGCTAGCTTGTTCCATTAGCATCTCCTTGGGTCTGCCTGCGGTACAACTGATATCAATTAGGATATGAACCAACCGGTCAATTCCTCCTAGAATCTTTCTTTCTAGCTCACGCTTATCTAACATGACAATCACCTCTTCAAGAAGACCTATCATAATACTCTT
>JAPXME010000058.1:0-10429 GCA_033809185.1 Clostridiaceae bacterium | reverse complement strand
AGGATCCTTCATTGCTGTTCATAATAAAGATAAAAAGGTGACAGGTATTGATCATTTACCTGCCACCCCAACATTTGACATAGAGCCTATACTAAAAAATAGGTTCCGTCATTAACGGAACCTATTTTACTTACCTGCCTCTTTCGTGTTCACTGCTTTCTGACTATCTAAAAATTCAATTATCCTAGCGATAATCTCCTGAAAATCCAAGTCAGAGGTATCAAGGAAGAAGTCTGCATCTTGATAATATTTCTCACGTTCAGCCATTAATGTTACGATCGATTGATAAAGATCGCCTTTTTTCAGTAATGGCCTATTATTCCTTCGTTTCACCCGTTCATAGATAATCTCTGGTTTGGCTGAAAGGCTAATTATTATTCCCTTTTCTCTTAATAGCTTCATGTTCTCCGGATTTATTGTTACTCCACCACCAGTGGAAATTACGCAATTGTCATGCTGGGCTAATCTTGCAATAGCTAGGTTCTCCTCTGAGCGGAACCTAATCTCACCATAACGGGCAAAAATTTGTGGAATAGTCATACCTGTTACAGCTTCAATTTCCTGATCTGAATCATAGAATTCTTTATCTAAAAGGGCAGCTAAACGTTTGCCAACAGCGGTCTTTCCGGTGCCCATAAAGCCAATCAAGACTATATTGTTCTTTTCCATCTTTCCACCTGCTCTCTATTAAGCCTCAGCTATATGATTGTATTAGCTTAGAAATTGAAATATACCTACATTACCCTTCTTTCAATATTTCCCTTATTATTGCTGATATTGTACCACAATAGAAGATTATCAGAACAAAATTTTAATCGGCGGTAAATCCCGAACAATCTCTTTACTTAATACTAGGCCTAGTATATAATTAAATGGAAATTATATTCTTCCTTCCTATAGCTGACCTCTGCTGGTCAGCATTTTGTTTTTTTCCGTTAATTTCTTGCTCGGGTTCTTCTTTTTCAACATCATCACCGATATTCTTACCACAATAGGGACATTGCCAAGAGGGATTATTGTAGGCCGAATAGGATCTCCCCTGGCAATATTGACACTGCTTCTGATACAAATCTAGCACCATCCTTACCTTAAATACAAACAACATTATCTCACATTTTACAGTTTTTGTAAAATGTTTTTTAATTTAGCTCTTTAATTAGCTTTTCTAAAGCCCTTTTCTCTATTCTTGAGACATAGCTGCGTGAGATACCCAAGACCTTGGCTATTTCCCGTTGGGTTTTGCGAATACCGTTAGTCAAGCCAAAGCGCATTTCCACAACTTTTCTTTCGCGATTAGTTAGGTATTGAATACGCCGTAACATTTGCTGGAACTCCACATTATTTTGCACCATATCCGGCACCAGATCAGGATCTGTCCCCAGAACATCGACCAATGTGATTTCATTACCTTCCTTGTCAACGCCTATGGGGTCATAGAGGGAGACCTCTCCTTTATTCTTTTTTGTAGCTCTTAGATGCATTAATATTTCATTTTCAATACAACGGGCGGCATAGGTTGCCAGCTTGGTCCCTTTACTGCTGTCAAAGGTGTTAATAGCTTTGATTAAGCCGATTGTGCCGATAGAGATAATATCCTCTTTGTCATCACTAACGCTGTCAAACTTCTTGCTAATATGGGCTACTAATCGAAGATTATGCTCAATAAGTCTATTACGGGCTTCCGGATCCCCTTGCGCAATCCGTTGCAGACAAAGACTTTCTTCCTCATCAGACAATGGCTGGGGGAAGGCATTATTACTAATGTAACGGATTAGCAATAAAACACTCTGTAAGATTGCGGTTACTGCAATAAGAGCAGTACCAAGACCCATCTCTGACCACCTCCATTTTCTCCCAATGTAAAGACCTTTGTGCTCCTCACTTTATCGTCATAAATGAGGATAACGATGGCCAACATAATATTAAACTTTACGTCGCTTCTAATAGTATGGAGGTGTACAGAAAAATGTGTCTGTCCCTCTGCTTTTTTGACAAAAAAAGTACGGTGATTTCAAATCATCGTACTTTCTTACAGTTGTTTTATTTTATTATTCTTATTCGTTGGCAGCTTGAGGACAATCTGCACATGAACAAGAAGAAGGCTCGGCACTAGGGGCTGCAGTACCTGAAGGTGATCTGGTATCGGTACAATAGAATCCTGAGCACTTGTAGAGAATGTTGACATTCTTGCCAATCAGTCGACTTACAGGAGAGCCACAAGTAGGACATTCTGTTAAAGCCGGTTCTTTAATTCCCTGACTGATTGTAAATTTACCGCAAGATTTGCAACGATAGTCGTATGATGGCATTGTCATTCACCTCCTACCCCTAGATTCTAGACCTTTTCTTAGCACTCTGTCAAGGAGATTGCTGATATACTTATCCTCTATCCTATCTTTACTGGATTACTCCTTCCTTTAACAAAATTCTCTCGGCAATTTCACGGAAAATTGGGGCCGCCGTATTTCCGCCCCTTAGACCAGTGGAGCTGCCTGACTTATCTTCCTCAACCATTACAGCAATTGCTAAATGAGGATTTTCAGCAGGGGCAAAACCGGCATACCAGGCTATAACCCTATTATTGTTGTTAGCTTGGGCTGTACCTGTCTTCCCTGCAGAACCATATTCCTTTAGCCAAGCCAGTTGTCCCGAACCGCTACGGGCCGTTTCGATTAAAGCTTGGTTGATAAGCTGACAAGTCCTTTCCTGGAGAACACGTTGAGGAGCCTGTTGGGGATATTCTTGAATCAGATCACTTTGGTAATTTCTAATCTCAGCCACAGTACGCCAAGGCAAATACAATCCTTCCCGGGCCAAGGTAGCGTAGAGATTAGCGATTTGTAAGGGACTAACTAGCACACCTTCCTGCCCGATAGAGGAATTACCTAAGAAAGCCGGAGGAGAATTGGCCTTAAGATGAATAGTTATACCGAGTTTCTCTGCGTATGAACGCAGTTTTTCATTACCTAGACGCTGCCCTAGCTGAATAAAAGTAGTGTTACAAGATCTAATAATAGCCTGATTGAGATCAACCTCTCCGTGGGGCCGACTACAGCTAATCTCTGTACCATCAGCAAATTGATAACTACCGGTACAAGTGAAGATTTCCTCCAGATCGCATAAGTTCTCCTCCAACGCCGCTGCGGCCACGACGACTTTGAAGACTGAACCCGGATAAAAGGCCACCCGCTCCGAACGATCCAGCAGTTTATCTCTACCGTCAAGATATTTGCTGACCATATTCTGATCGTAATTGGGCCTACTGGCAACCGCCAGTACATCACTAGTTGCAATATCAAGGACGACCACTGCGCCTTTAGTAACGTGACGGTCCAGAACCTCTTCGGCAATTTGTTGATATTCACGATCCAAGGTCAAAATTAGATGGTTTCGCCATGAATCCGCTTGGTCCGGTTGGATTTTGTAGCCTAATCCTTGTAACAACCGGCCATCAGCATCAGCCAGACCACCTAAAGTATATTCACTTTTAGAACCTCGAAGAGCATTTTCATATCTTTCCTCTAGTCCCGCCACCCCGATTTTATCTGTTAAGCGATAAGCCGTAGGTAAGTCGGGATTTTTTTCTATAGTCCGTCGCGCTTGCCCTAGGCTTTGCCATTTTCTTTCGTCAATACTGTTCAGATGGCCGATAAGATGTCTGGCCAAGGAATTAGGGCCATACCGGTTTTTCAGAGGAAGTATTGCCAAACCATTAATAGTGTTGCCTTGGAACTTTTCAATTTCTGCTGACGACAAATTAACCTGCAGAATTACAGGATTCCGGGGACCATAATATTTTTGTGCCCGTTCCAAAGCTTTTTCAGTCTCCGCCGCCTTTAGACCAAGGTTTTTTTCTAGATACTGGGCTACAGCCGACAAATCCCTAATACTAAGAGGAAATGCGACTAAAGCAGGTCGAACGGCACTATCAGTCAAAGATAACATATTGCGATCCAGGATCTCTCCCCGGTTAAATTCCTCGCCCGATAAATACTGGAGCCGAAGTCTGAGGGCTTTATTTGCCAAGCTAGCTCCCGAATTAGGCCCGTCCCATAAATGTAGATAAGCTGTCCGTGCGATCAGTACAAAAAGGAGCCCTATGCATATGCAGAGGACTCCTCTAATTCTTTGCTGCATTCAGATTCCTCCCTAGATACTAGGGTTGCCATTGGGAGAGATCCGTATTCGCCATACCGATAGACATCAACACAATACCAAGAACAAACAATACAAGTGTAAAGATTATCACTTTAATCCAAGTTTTATTCTGCTTAGCTCTCATAGCCTTTCTTTCTTCCTCTGTCAAAGGTTCAACCTTCTTGCCAAGTAATCCTGCAGCCAGTTTTAATAACACTGGACTTACGCTACTCAAGATCGTGAATGCGCCTATCGTAATCAGCATCGTATTAACATCTATTACTTGTGTAAGATCCATATTCTGAGCTGTCTCCAAATTTTGCGGTAGGGCTGTGAATGAAGATAACACAGAGACTGTATTATTAATCAGATGGAACAGCATAGGATAGAATAAGTTGTTTGTTTCCAACATCAAATAGGTCAGTGCCACTCCCAATAAAGCCGTAGGGAGAAAGCGATAAGGATCCAAATGGAATATTCCGAAGATTAAACCCATTATTAAGATAATAACCCACTTTTTCTTCAAATCCTTGAAGGTATGAAGAAGAAGACCGCGATGCAATGCTTCTTCGCATACCGCCGGCATTATAGCCACAATAATCCAAGATATGAAGACAGGTACACTGGTAATAACATTCCCAAGTTGTTCACTTACTTGAGAAAACCCATCCATAAAAATAGTTATTAGGATCAAGCTGGCAGTCATAATAGGTAGGAAACTGCCGACCCAGAGAAGAACCGTAGCTAATGTTCCTTTTAACGTAGGCTTTTTAAAAGGAAATACTTCCCGCAAGCTTTTACCTAAGATAAGGGCAGGAATGATAGCAAAGAGGAGGAGCATCAGCTCTGTCAAGGCTACCCCATACATTCCCCACTTTATCTGAAAATAAGATCCTCCATAGGCCAGGGTCACCATCATAATAAGAAAAACAAGAATGCCCTGAAGAGGTTTAAGCCACTTTGCCCTTGGTTCTATATCCGAGCTTGTTTCTAAGTTTGTTTCCGGACTATCATGATTATCTTCCAAGTTAACTTCCATCTGATTTCCTCCTTAATATAAATTTTTTTCTAACTCAACAAAAGGTAAATGCTTAATAATGTCTAGAACTTCAGCCCGAGTATCAAGAGTAACATGAATTAATACCTTCCCTTCTTGGGCATTGACAGTAGAAACTACTCCCAGATTATCACAGGCTTCAATTATCTTAATTAAAAATGTAATTTTCTCTTTGGCTACCTTTAAGAAAATCTTATTTTCTGAACTATCGCGCATAGCATCTTCCATATTGTAACCTATTTCGGTTTTTTTTCCAATAAGCATTTTACTTTTCATCTTTGGCCCGCCTTACTAAATCCCAGGGCCGCACCCGCTGGCTGACAGGTATTTCTACAATCTGCCGTGGATGAGGTGCAACCTCTATACTCTCCCCGGCATCATTTCTCATACTGGTTAATTGCTGAGTAAATCTAGGAGTCTCAGGGCCCGTAAACTCCAACTCATCACCAAGCCGGAAATTATTACGCTGCTCAATTGTCGCTATTCCTGTCTCCCCATCATAATCCAAGACTAGGCCAACAAAATCATAGCTTCTTAAATAAGAAGAAGTCTCGTAGTTATGGTCCTTGCTCTGAGGTTTGCCAAAAAGAAAACCCTCTGTATAATCTCGGTGGCTTACCTTAGTTATCTCCTCATACCAGGCCGGATCAAAAGAGTATTCTTGCGGATTCTTGTAATAGGCATCTAGGGCCTGGCGATAAGCCTGAACTATAGTGGCCACATAATGAATGCTCTTCATCCGTCCCTCAATCTTAAGACTATTCACTCCAGCTTGGATAATTTCCGGCAGATGTTCGATCAGACAAAGATCCTGAGAATTAAAGATATATGATCCTCTTTCGTCTTCTTCAATAGGATAGAAAAGTCCCGGGCGTTTTTCTTCCTGCAGGGCATAGTTCCATCGGCAAGGCTGGGCGCACTCTCCCCTGTTGGCATCACGATCGGTCATATAGTTGCTTAATAGACACCTGCCGGAATAAGAAATACACATAGCCCCATGAACAAACATCTCCAGTTCCAAGTTTGTTCTGGCCCGAATTTCTTGGATCTCCTTTAGAGATAATTCTCGGGCTAAGACAATCCTTTTGGCGCCGTGTTTCTCCCAAAAAAGGCAGCTAGCCCAGTTCGTATTGTTGGCCTGAGTGCTAATATGGATCTCCATGTTAGTCTTTAATTCTTGGGCAATTAGCCAAACTCCAGGATCAGAAACAATAATAGCATCAACGCCTATTTTTTCTATCTCCTGGAGATAAGATGATAAATTCTCCAGATCCTCATTATGAGCAAAAATGTTTACTGTAACGAAGACCTTCGCTCCGCGCTCATGGGCAAAAGCTACTCCCTCTTTCATTTCCTCTAAAGTGAAATTTCCGGCAGCTGCCCGCAAACCATAAGATTCTCCGGCCAGATATACAGCGTCAGCACCGTATATTACAGCTATTTTCAGTTTTTCTAAATTCCCCGCTGGGGCCAAAAGCTCAACCTTCTGCACTGTTATCCCTCCGTACACTTACAGTTAATCCGTCCCCTAAGGGTAATATTGAAGTAGTTAAAGTCTGTTCTGTTTGTAAAGTCTCCAGCATTTGCCGCAAGCGACAAACCATCGTTTTTTTGCGGCGCTCTGGCCAATAAAGATCGATCACCCAACCGTTCATAAAAACATTATCCATCACCAGCACACCCCGCGGCTCCAATAGAGGCATTAGCTTCTGAAAGAACTCGGGATATTGTCCCTTAGCCGCATCTACAAATATAAAATCAAAAGACCCCTTTAGTTCGGTGAGCAGCTCATTGGCATCACCCAATAAAGGGGTAATTTTATGGGCCACTTGTAATTGACGGAAATTAGCACAGGCCCGTTCATATCGCTCCGAATTAATCTCTATTGTAGTTATCCTGCCCTCCTCTTCTATGGCCTGGGACAGCAGGATAGTGGAATAACCGATTCCTGTGCCTAATTCTAGGATTCGTTTGGATTGTTTGATTTTGACTAGAACTTGTAGAAACTGTCCAACTTCTGGTTGCACTAAAGGGATCCATTCAGCTTTACATTCTTGGGCTATCTTTTCTAGCGCGCTTTCACGCTCTGGCAGCATCTGCCTGATAAAATCAACTATTTTGTCCGGTACAATCTCCGACACAAAACACACCTCAAATCAAAGGATACTAGCATTACATAGCTATTTACTCTACTCACGACTAATTTAACTCCAACTTAGCTTTAGTAACCAAGCTTACGCTTCCAGGCATTATGCTCAGCTAAGGTCTTGGAGAACTCATGCTTTCCACTACCGTCTTTTCGAGCTACAAAATAATAATACTCTGTGTTAGCCGGTTCGCAGACCGCTTCCAAAGAGGCCTTCCCGGGGCTACCAATGGGTCCGGGAGTAAGGCCGCCATATTTATAAGTATTATAGGGGTCATCTAACTCTAAATCTTTATAAAGTACCCTGTCTTTCCGTTCTTCAAAAGCATACTGCAAAGTAGCATCAGCCTGAAGAAGCATGTTAATCTTCAAGCGATTTAAGAAAACAGAAGCAATTAAAGGCCTATCCTCGTCTACCTTAGACTCTGCCTCCACAATGGATGCCAGAATCACAGTATCACGCATATTCAAGCCTGATTTATTAGGCGGCAGTTGGTCATAAATCTGGGCAAACCGCTTTAACATTAAATCTATTACCTTTTCCGCAGGCCAGCCCTTGGGAATTATGTAGGTATCAGGAAAGAGATAGCCTTCTAAGCGACGTTTGGATTTAGGTAGGTTTTGCAGGAATTCATAGTCAAATTCACCTTCCTCCACAAGACTCCAGAACTCTTCTTCAGCTACAATTCCCTTTTCTGCTAAGGTTGCAGCGATTTTCTTCAAAGTATAACCCTCAGGTATTGTGAAGCTTACTGTTACAATTCTTCCCTCAACCAAGATATCCATAATTTCCGGTCCGGTATTTGAGGCCCGAAGCAAATATTCTCCCGCTTTAAATTTTTCTAGATTCTCTGTTAAACGAGCATAGAGCAAAAATGCCTTAGCGTTTTTAATCAGGCCTTCCTGCTCTAACTTGTTAGCTATCTGGATCGCCGACGAACCCCGTTCTATAATGAAGACAACTTCCTCACTGTTATTAATGTCTGCCGGCCCTAACAGGCTTTGATACTGGTTATATGAATAAGCACAAAATATAAGTAGAACAGCAATGACAATAATCAAAATTTGAAATACTCTAGGTCGCGTTTTTTTACGCAATATAGGGTTCATCACCTTATCTCCTTTTTTGTCCGTTAGCCACTAATTGTATAATCATCTGCCTGTCCATTATACAATAATAAGGAAAAACCGACAATGAAGGAGCTAATAATCGTTGGGAATTAAGCCTTCGTTTACAGGACTAGTAATTAAGCTATCAGAACTAGTTCTGATTACCCTATTTTCAGGTGGGTAATAATCACGGGAGAGAATTTCCTTCCGCAACAATTCACCCGTCTCAGTATAGATATGTCTTTCCGCCCGTACATATATTCCATTTGTGCCTTCTTTATCTAAGACGTATTCACCCTGTGGTATCGACGGATCCTCTACATAAGTAGTTTCACAGGGTAGCTCTTTTTCTATAATACTTTTCAATTCTATTTTACCCTTGTCTTCCACCCGACCGAAGATCTTGAAGGTCAAAGTACCTCCATAAGCCGAGCTTTTAAGCAGTAAATGACCCTCAGTATTATTTCGGAAAGAGAAATCAAGACTGCCATAGGCTACAGCGGCGTCCAAGCCAGGGGGCACATAGCTTATTAGCAGAGAATGAGGGTGCCGCTGCAATACTTCTAATTGGGCCTTTAATACAGCGTTATACAGGGTGGAGGAAACTTGGCATACACCGCCACCTATATCAGGAACCATTTTATTATTAATAATCACATTGGCTTCCTGATAACCCCGCTCTTTAGTGCGTGGTCCAACTACTCCATTGAAGGAGAATATCTCGCCAGGCTTCAAGAGATAACCGTCAATGGCCTTAGCCGCCAATTGAACATTCGTTGAGCGCTTAACATTTTGAGCGTTATAGTATGTGCTATAACTGCTAAGAAGACCCGTAATTCGGTAAGCCCTTACCTCAGCGGTAGAAATCTTTGGCTCTATAACCTGATAAGTTAGCGCTAAAGTAATATTCTGCTGCTGGTTTTGTTCTACTTCTGCCACTAAATTGAGCAGCAATTCTTTTAAATCAGGTCTCCTGCCAGGCACTGCCGGTTGTATCTCGATTTTATCCCCCGGTTTTACCTGTAAACTGGCATCCTGAGGAGGAATATGTAAGTGCTCCGTTGAGGCTTGTAGAACCTCTAAGGCTTGTTGCTGATTGATTTTTTGATAAAGGGGAATCATCAAACCTTTACGCCTTACTTGTATTCTAGTGACTGTACGATTCCACCAGGAGCCGGTTCTTCCTATCTGGTATGCCTCTAGCCAGATCCGTTCCAGATCCAGGTCTATCCCTAATTGCTCATAGGTGAATTCTAAAGCCTGATCTCCGTTGGCATTCAGCTTAAGCAAGACGGATAAGGCCAAGATAGCCTCTCTATCCCCTTGCAATAAGTCCTCTACTTCTCTGTAAGTAAGACCATCCCCTGGATATGGCCCTAGATAGATACCTTTGATCAGGCCCTCATCATGGGCTGTAGCAGGTGATACCTGATATATGGCCAAACTAAGGAAGCTTAGGCCGATAATAAGCAGTAGGAATAGGGCTAGAAAAATTTTCTCTTTATTCTTTACCACGGTAGCCTCCTGGTTATTATCATTCAAATACAGCTTGCCCCTATTGCCCTGTTTTATATACTTACCGCTGCCACAACCCAGGGCAACCCAGGGGAAACAAAGGAAACGTCGCTCTTATCTGTCTAACCCAATAACAGGGATAAAAACAGTAAAAAGTGGAGCACCTTTGACGAGCATAGTGAAAATGTCTTAACGAAATCCCGTTAGAATCGCATAGCCCGGCACAGGACGTGGCGGGCAGGGAGAACTGAGCCATAGAAGGCGAATTTCGACCGGCAAACGATTTCTTACGGTATAAGTTTAGACATTTCTAGGCGCAGATAGGTACTACAATTTTTGCTGTTTTTTAGATAAGTCATGGAAGTTATATAATCTTTACGCTTATATCCTCAAATTATTCATAATAAATTAGATTTGAAAACCGATTCTCATAAAGCCTTTTTAGACCCATTTCTTGACAGTAC
>JAPXME010000057.1:5085-10484 GCA_033809185.1 Clostridiaceae bacterium | reverse complement strand
CAGCGCAAAAAACAATTACAACAGTTATTACATAAACTCAACTTACCCCTGGAGAATAATTTGGAGCTTATTAATCAGGCCTTAACTCATCCTTCCTATATTTATGAGGGATTAGGTTCTGAGGAACATAACCAACGCTTGGAGTTTTTAGGTGATGCTGTCGTCGGTTTAGTTGTAGCCCAACACCTATTTCACCAATATCCCCAGAAGAGTGAAGGAGAACTGACAAAAATGCGGGCTGCTATAGTTTGTGAAGCCTCGCTGGCTGAAGGTGCCCAGGCCCTTGAATTAGGTAGATATCTACAGATGGGACGTGGAGAAGAAAATATGGGCGGAGCAAACAGATCTTCTAACTTGGCCGATTGTTTTGAAGCTCTAATAGGGGCCTTGTATCTTACGATAGATTTAGAAACTTGCACTAGTATTATTATTAAGATTCTACATAAAAGAATTACTGATGCTGCTCAAGGCAAATTTGACGATTTTAAGACGCAATTGCAGGAATATGTCCAGAGAAAGCCGGATCAAGCCTTAACTTATAGTATAATCCATGAGGAAGGACCAGATCATAATAAAACCTTTCAGGCTGCTGTCTATCTCAACCAACGGGAGATTGCCACCGGCCTAGGAAGGACAAAAAAAGAAGCAGAACAGCAAGCTGCCAAACATGCCTTAGATATCCTTGGGGTAAACGTAAGATGACAGCTCAGCTGATAATTCCGTTTTTTATTCCCCATGCTGGCTGTCCTTTTACCTGCGTGTTTTGTAATCAGTGGGAGATTAGCGGGGCTACAAATATTACAACTCCGGAACAGATTCGACCCCAAGTTTTACAGTATCTTGATGCTCATGGCCTTAAAACCACCTTCTGTGAAGTAGCCTTTTATGGGGGGAGCTTTACTGGTTTGGAGCAAGAGCAACAGAATGATCTACTTGAAGCTGCCTTTGAACTGAAAAGGGAAGGACTAATCCAGGGAATTCGGCTATCCACCCGTCCAGACTATATTAATCAGCAGATTGTGGAGAATCTGCTGGCTTATGGAGTTACCACAGTGGAATTAGGAGTTCAATCCCTGGTAGAACCAGTATTAAGTAACAGTTGTCGCGGCTATGGAGTGGAAACTGTAGAGAAAGCAGTGCAACTGTTAAGGGAATATCCTTTAACAGTAATTTTACAGTTAATGCTGGGATTACCTGGAGATACTCGGGAATATGCTCTGTTTACTGCGAAAAAAACAATTGCTTTGGCTCCAGATGGAGTACGGATTTATCCTACGTTAGTAATGAAGGGAACCACTTTGGAAAAATGGTATCAGGAAGGACGTTATCAGTCTTGGAGTTTAATGGAGGCCGTGGACGTTGGAGCCCAGTGGTTTAAGCTATTTACAGCTAATGAAATCAAGGTGATCCGTTTAGGTCTTCAGGCTGCTGATAACCTGTCGCCGGAGCATGATTTAGTCACAGGCCCTTATCATCCTTCTTACGGTGAATTAGTTCAAAGCAAAGTGATGCTCGAGCAGCTAGAATTCGACTTAGCTAAAATGAAGGATAAGGGTAAAAAGCTCACTATCTATTGTAATCCGCGGGATATTTCTAAGGTCACCGGACAGAAAAGGATTAACCTGCAAAGCTTGCAAGACAGATATTCATTTACAGAAATAGAAGTTAAGGCTGAACCGGGGTTAGAGCAGTTATCATTACGCCTAGTGACAGAACAAGAGCAAAGATTTTCCTCCAGAAAGGAATTCCTCAAACAATATCGAACAAAAGGAAAGGGACAGGAAGTATTATAAAAGTGTTACTAGACGAGGAAGGATGATTTGTTAGTGTTTTTGAAAAGACTTGAAATTCAAGGCTTCAAATCATTTGCTGATAAAGTTGCTTTAGAGATGAAACCAGGAATAATAGTGGTAGTAGGTCCTAATGGTAGTGGGAAGTCGAATATTGCTGATGCTATACGTTGGGTTCTAGGTGAGCAAAGCGCAAAATCGTTACGCGGCGGTAAAATGGAAGATATAATTTTTGCCGGCAGTGATAAGCGCCGTTCTCTTGGAATGGCCGAAGTTTCTCTTACAATTGATAATACTTCCGGGAGTTTTCCTTTAGAATTTAATGAAATAACTGTCACTAGAAGATTATACCGTTCCGGTGAAAGTGATTTTTTGATTAATAAGGTACCTTGCCGTTTGAAGGATATCCACGAATTGTTTATGGATACTGGTGTAGGTAGGGAAGGAATCTCTATTATCGGGCAGGGTAAAATTGATGAAATTCTGGCCATGAAACCTGAAGAGAGACGGGGAGTACTGGAAGAGGCCGCTGGAATCGTTAAATATCGTCATCGTAAAAAGGAAGCTGTCCGTAAACTAGATGATACTGAAGCGAGTCTAGTTAGGTTGAATGACATTATTACGGAACTAACGGACCAAGAAGATACTTTGGCTGAGCAAGCAAGAGTTGCTGAGATTTA
Organism: Clostridiaceae bacterium; assembly: GCA_033809185.1. Taxonomy (GTDB): domain Bacteria; phylum Bacillota; class Peptococcia; order DRI-13; family JAPXME01; genus JAPXME01. The sequence goes on along the minus strand of JAPXME010000057.1, from coordinate 8,014 downwards.
TCAAGGGCTAAAGAGTGAATTAGATGCTCAAGAAATCGGCTTAATAGTTAATGAATTGAATTATAACAGCGATAAGCTTACGAAAATTAAGACTAATCGTTCTCAGTATGAAGCAGAGATCCAAGAGATTAGAGCGAAATATTTGGCTGTCCAGAGTAGGGAAGAGGAGTTAAAGTTAGCTCTGGAACAATTAGATGAGAAGTTAGTCCAGAAACAAGAAGAGGTCTATGCAGAGAATCTTCGCTTAGAAAAGAATGCTGGGGAAAAGAAAGTAATTCTGGAAAGAATCACCGAACTGAATCGACAAGCTGAGAATAATAAGCTGGAGATTAGTCGTATCATTACTGAGCAACAGCTTGCCCAAGAAGAGTTGGCTAATCACCAGCAAAGCGGTGGAAGTCTGCTAACTCAATTAGCTGAGCAGAAAAAAGTCCTGCAGGAATATGAGATACAACTAGAAGAAGAAAGCTTCCATGACCAAAAATTGACTGAACAGTTGGAAGCTCTTAAAAGTGAGCATTTTGATGCCCTGCAAGAAGAAACTAAATTAAACAATGAGTTTAACAGCCAAAAACAGCGGATAATTCAATTAGAACGTCAGGAGGAGCAGAATAAACAAAAGATTAGTGAAACAGAGGACTTAATCAAAGAAGTAGCTCAGAAAAGCTTTGAGATTACTAGAGAAATGGTTAGTTTGGAACAACAAAAAGCTGATTTAGAGGCTAAAATCAACGAGACAGAAGACAGAATTCTGGCTCAAGAGGACGTATTACAGAAGGTCCAACAGCATAAACACAGTATTAGCTTGCAGAAAAACAATCTGGCCGCCAAGCATAAGGCTTTAGAAGATTTAGAAAAAGAAGGGCAAGGATATGGAGAAGGGGTCAAAGAGCTTTTATCCCAAAAATCCCAGGGCAAAATGCCCGGTATTATTGGTACAGTAGCTCAAGTTATTACAGTACCTAAAGAATATGAATTAGCTCTGGAAGTAACATTAGGCGGCACTTTGCAGCATCTTTTGGTTGAAAATGATAAAGTGGCCCAAGACGCTATTCAATGGCTGAAGAAGAATAATAAAGGCAGAGTAACTCTACTGCCCTTGAATACTGTAAAAGGTAGTAAGGCTGTAAATAATATCCCTCAAGGTGATGGGGTTATCGGTTGTTTTGCCGATTTAATTGAATATGATGCCCAGTACCGCGGGATAATGGAATATATCTTGGGCCGGGTCTTTTTGGTGCAGAACCTTTCCACAGCAGTCAAACAAGCTAAGGCCACAGGATTTAAGTACAGAATGGTTACCCTAGACGGTCAACTGGTTAATGCCGGAGGTTCTTTAACCGGTGGTAGTCGCAAGGCTCAACCTAATGGGATCTTGTCACGACGGAGGAATATTCTCGAGTTAGAAGAATCCTTGGCTAAAATAACAGAAGAATTGCAAGCCATTGAGGATAAAGAGCGAGAAGAGCATAGTATCCTATCTCAGTATAAAAAGGAGATTAATCTTTATAATCAGCAAGTTCAGGATATTATCATCAAAAAGGCTGAAAACAGCAAGACTACAGAAAGATGGCAAGCTGAAAATGAAAGATTGACCTTTGAATTAGAGAATCTTAACTTTTTACAAGAAGAGCTGCGCAAAGAGAGGGAAGTACTAGAGCGTAATATCCAGCGTTTCGCTAAAGAAACTGAGTTATTAAAAGAGCGCATTAGTAATTCTGAGGCTAGCATTAAGGAAATGACTGAAAAGGCGAAAATTATTCGTCTAGAAAGACTAAAAAAGAACGAGCGTCTTACCACTCTAAGGATTGAAGTAGCTACCATAGAAGAGAAGGTTACTTCCTTCAAGAAGGAGGAACAGCATTATATCCAAAGAGTGAAACAATTAAAGGAACAGCAGGTCTTGAAGGAAGAGGAGCAAGTCAAAATTGCCGCAAGAAGAGTTGAGCTGCAAGAAGAGGAACAACATTTAGAAGCTGTTCGGGAGCAAGACATCTTGAAACTTCAAGAAATGGAGAAACACCTAGAGGAGCTAAAGCACAACAAACAAATACTCAGTGAAGATATCTCTCAAGTAAGTCAAGATGTGAAAAAATATAGTGCTGAATTGAAAGAAAAAGAGAATAAGATTCATCAGTATGATCTACAGCTATCGAAGTTTGAGACAGCAATTGAGGCGGCTGAACGCCGTCTAAGAGAGCAATATGAGATGGAAGCTTCCATAGCTTTAGAAAAGCATGCCCCCGTTTTCGACAGAAAGTATGCAAGCCAACGCATACATGAGTTGAAGGAGCAAATTGCTGCTTTAGGTCAAGTTAATCTTGGGGCAGTCGAAGAATATAAAAAGTTAACTGAGAGATTGAGTTTCTTAGCTACTCAAGTTGAGGATATGACTGAGGCCAAAGAGCGATTGCTAAAAGTAATTCGCGAAATGGACGATATTATGAGCCAAAGATTCCAGGAAACCTTCCAGCTTGTGGATCAGTCTTTTCGGGAAATGTTTAATCGCCTTTTTGGTGGCGGTCGGGCCCAATTACAGCTAACAGATCCCGAGAATCTTCTTGAAACAGGAGTAGAAATTATGGCCCAACCACCAGGAAAGAAGACCCAATATCTGTCTTTGCTTTCCGGCGGTGAAAAGGCTCTGACGGGGATTTCCTTGTTGATGGCTATACTTAATGTTAAACCGAGTCCATTCTGTGTTCTGGACGAAATTGAGGCCAATCTAGATGAAGCTAATGTATTACGTTTTGCCCAAGCCTTACAGGAGTTCGCGGAGAAGACTCAATTTATCGTAATTAGCCATCATAAAGGTACAATGGAAGTTGCCCATCTTCTTTATGGTGTTACGATTGAAGAAAATGGAGTATCTCAGCTGGTTTCAGTAAAACTAGAAGATGCTAAATCAGTAGCAAGTTAAAGAGCAGAT
>JAPXME010000057.1:0-5075 GCA_033809185.1 Clostridiaceae bacterium | reverse complement strand
AGCAGATAAGAAATAATTGTAGATGTACATAATAGCTATTAAGAGAGCAAAATTGACAGGAGGATAATATCGTGGGTTTTTTTGAAAGCTTGAAGGCTGGTTTAGGAAAAACCAGAAACAATTTTGTAGATAAGGTAAGTGCTATTATAACTGGGCATAAACCGATCGATGATGATTTGTTTGACGAGTTAGAGGAGGCTTTAATTCAAGCTGATGTAGGAGTTAATACAGCTCTTAATCTGGTTAGTGATTTAAGGCGTATTGCCAAGGAACAAAAGCTCGAGGAATCTGACCAGCTTCGTCAGGCTTTAGAAGATGAAATCACTAAGTTATTGACTGTAGGCGATCATAGTCTCAATATTGAGAAAGGGCGCTTAAATATCATTATGGTTGTTGGTGTAAATGGCGTAGGTAAAACTACAACCATAGGCAAATTAAGTAATAGGCTGAAAAATGACGGCTATAAAGTGTTAATTGCGGCTGCAGATACATTTCGGGCTGCGGCTATTGATCAACTTCAGGTATGGTGTGATCGAGCCGGTGTTGACTACGTAGCACATAAAGAAGGTTCCGATCCCGCAGCAGTTGTTTTTGACGGTATTCAGGCTGCAAAATCCCGGAAATGTGATGTTTTGCTCATTGATACTGCTGGACGGCTGCAGAACAAGAATAATTTAATGGAAGAACTAAAGAAAGTAAAAAGGGTGATCTCTCGTGAAGTTCCAGAAGGACCCCATGAAGTCTTATTAGTCTTAGATGCTACTACCGGCCAAAATGCTCTGTCCCAAGCCAAAATCTTTGGCGAAGCTGTAGACGTTACAGGGGTAGTTCTTACCAAGCTGGATGGAACTGCAAAGGGAGGAGTTATTCTGGGGATCCAAGCAGAATACAAATTACCTGTTAAGTACATTGGGACCGGTGAGCAGATGGATAATTTAGGGGTTTTTGATCCTGCCGAATTCAGTCGAGCTTTATTTGGTACAAAGGAGGAGTAGTAATGGAAAAGGTTGATTTAGCGATTATCGGAGGTACGGGTGTTTATCGGGCTGATATGTTAGAGAATTCAAAAGACATTACTGTAACTACGGAATACGGTGAAGTGAGCCTGATGACAGGTGAGTACAAAGGCCGTCGAGTGGCTTTTTTGGCTCGACATGGTAAAGGACACACAGTTCCGCCTCATCTCATAAATTATCGGGCTAATATTCAAGCCTTAAAGCAACTGGGGGCAAAAAGAGTTATTGCCACAACTGCAGTAGGTTCACTTAATGAACAAATGGGACCTAAGGATTTTGTTTTAGTCGATCAATTTTTGGATTTTACTAAAGGCAGAATTAGTACCTTTTTTGAAGGAGGCGCCAAAGGCGTTTTACATGTTGATGTGACTGATCCTTATTGTAGGGAAATTAGAGATTTTATGGTTAAGAAGTCTAAGGAATTAGGCTTTAGAGTCCACGATGGAGGCTGTTATGTGTGTGCTGAGGGACCCCGGTTTGAAACACCGGCTGAAATTAAAATGTTTAAGATGCTAGGCGGCGACTTGGTTGGAATGACTAATGTGCCTGAGGTTGTGCTGGCAAGAGAAGCTGGATTATGCTATGCCACAGTTTCTATGGTCACTAATTATGCTGCTGGTATATCGCCTAACCCCCTTTCTCATGGTGAAGTTTTAGAAGTTATGGCTGAGATCAGCGCTAATATCTCTCAGTTAATTATGGCTACTATAGAAGGTATTTCTTTAGAAGGGCAGTGTCAGTGTAAAAATGGGCCAGCCGAAGCTGGTAATCTATAAAAACTGTAGGAGGGACAATAATTGAGAGCACTGTCTTGGCAAGGCAATAAATTACAGCTATTGGATCAAACCTTACTACCTGTTGAGAAGGTAATTTTAGAACTAGACAACTATGAAGAAGTAGCCTGGGCCATTAATACTATGCAAGTCCGTGGCGCTCCGGCTATCGGTATCGCTGCCGCCTACGGCATGGTTTTGGCGGCACAACAAGGGCTTACCCAGGATAAGTCTAAGTTTCTGTCTTATTTAGATAAGGCCAAAACTGAATTAGCCGAAACCAGACCTACGGCAGTCAATCTTTTCTGGGCTTTGGAAAGGATGGAGAAGGTCTGGAAGGCTAATGAAGATCAAAGTCCAGAACAACTTCTTGCTTTACTGGAACAAGAAGCTAAAGTTATTGACAGCGAGGACTTAGCCGGTAATAAAAAGATGGGGCTTTATGGTAGCGAACTGGTGCCACATGGGGCAAGAATTCTCACCCATTGCAATGCTGGAGCTTTAGCAGTATCCGGTTATGGTACTGCTTTAGGTGTAATTCGCGCTGCTCATGAACAAGGCAAGAATATCCAGGTTTTTGCCGACGAAACAAGACCACTCTTGCAAGGTTCCCGTCTGACGGCTTGGGAGCTAATGGAAGATGGTATCCCAGTTACTTTGATAACAGACAATACGTCAGCTTACTTAATGAAACAGGGAAAAATTGATCTGGTAGTAGTGGGAGCTGACCGCATAAGCTCAAATGGTGATGTGGCCAATAAAATAGGTACATATGGAGTGGCAATTCTAGCTAAGTATCACGGCATACCTTTTTATGTAGCTGCGCCTACTTCTACCATTGATATGTCCTTAAAGAGTGGCGAAGAAATTCCTATTGAGGAAAGAGACCACGACGAGGTTAGAAAGATCGGAGGAGTACAAATAGCTCCAGCTGAGGTTAAGGTCTATAATCCAGCTTTTGATGTCACTCCACATGAATTAGTGACAGCCATAATCACTGAGGCTGGTATTATTCGTCCTCCGTTTAACGAAGGCTTGCAAAAGATTTTTGCCAAATAACAAAGAAAATTCAGTTAACCAGACATGGGCAGACACAGGCGTGACAGAATGACCGTACCCATGTCTGCATGTTTTTTGAAACAGTTAATAATATGAGCAGTGAAAGGAAAGAAAAAGATGGGGAAATATATTATCAGGGACACCTTATTCGTGCCTGTAGATGGTATTAAACGTGACAAACAATGGCTTGCTGGAGATATTGCCATTCAAGATGATCTTATCGCCGAAATAGGTCCAAATCTGACAGCCAAATATCCTGATTATGAGGTAATTGATGGCAAAAACTCCTTGGTTTTACCTGGCTTGATTAATTGTCATACCCATGCGGCTATGACGATGTTAAGAAGTTATGCTGACGATTTGCCATTACAAGAATGGCTAGAAACTAAAATCTGGCCTAGGGAAGCCCATCTACAATCCAAAGATATATATTGGGGCACCATGTTGTCTATTTTAGAAATGATTAAATCCGGCACAACTACCTTTGCCGATATGTATTTCTTTATGGAGCAAACTGCTAAAGCAGTTGAAGAAACAGGCATAAGAGCTAGTCTGTCACGGGGAATGGTGGGTTTAGGAGATTCAGGCGAATTAGCCTTTAAGGAAAGCGAGGAGCTAGTTAAGAACTGGCATGGTAAGGCCGAGGGGAGAATTAGCTGTCTGTTAGGTCCCCATGCTCCTTATACCTGCACACCCGATTATCTTGAAAGAGTTATGAAATTGGCCGATAGCTTAAAGGTAGGCCTACACATTCATTTGGCAGAGACATTAACTGAAGTTGAAAATATTACAAAGGAATATGGCTTACCGCCGATTAAGTTAATGGATTCCTTGGGACTTTTTGACGGTCGCCATGTCTTGGCAGCCCACTGTGTTCATTTGACTGAAGAAGAGATAGATATTCTAGTTAAGAAAAAGGTGGGTATTGCCCATAATCCTGAAAGCAACATGAAATTAGCTAGTGGCATTGCTCCTATACCTCAGCTTCTGGCTGCCGGGGCTCTGGTTGGCTTAGGCACCGATGGAGCTTCTAGTAACAATAATCTGGATATGATCGGGGAAATGCATACCTGTGCTCTGTTACACAAGGTTGCTACAGGCGATCCTACAGTTTTATCGGCTTATCAGGTTTTAGAAATGGCCACCTTAAAGGGAGCTCAAGCCTTAGGTTTGGAGAAGTTGGGTTCCTTGCAGCCTGGCTATAAAGCAGACCTAATTATGCTTGATCTACATAAAGCTCATCTGACACCACACTACGATCCTATCGCCAATCTGGCTTATGCAGCCCATTCCTCTGACGTTAAAACTGTTATCATCGACGGCAATTTAGTGATGAAGGATTATCAGCTGCTAACTATTGACGAAGAAAGAGTTATCTTTGAAGCAGAAAGATTAGGTCAGGATCTAATCAGTAGACAATAACTAACAAAGCTACCAAGGGAACAAAAAATCTAAAATGCAGTCTAACTACATAGACTGCATTTATGTTAAATAATGGAGGTGTCTATATGAAAAAGAGAATTTTGCTTTTAGTTCTGATCTCCTTGCTGCTCTTAACTCTTATTGGCTGTGGAAGTGCTTCTAAGTCGGCTTCTAGTATAAGAGATTATAATGAGGCTGGAAGTGCTCCTGCGGTGGAAATGGCTGACATAGACCAAGCATCTGAGCAAAACCTTTCTCTAGAGGCAGCAGAGAAAAAGATTATCAAAAATGCTGAAATCAGGATTACAGTAAAAAATAACTTAGAAGCAGAGGGAGAGGTTCAAGAGTTAGTAGCCAAATATAAAGGATATATCCAAAATTCTGAATCATATAAAAGCGATAATAATGATTACACTAATATGGAGATAAGGCTGCCTGCTGAAAACTTTGAACAATTCAATGCTGAACTAGCTGATATCGGTGAAATTACTAACAATAGAGTCTATACTACAGACGTAACTGAGGAATACATTGATTTATCAGCTAGACAAAAAACCTTATCCATACAGGAACAACGGTTGCAAGAGATGTTGACCCAAACAAAAAATGTAGATGAATTACTAAAAGTAGAAAGAGAACTTGCTAGGGTTCGTGGCGAGATTGAACGGATTACAGGCCGCCTAAGATATCTAGATAATAAGATATCTTATTCCACAGTAAGACTGACCTTAAGCACCAAATATGTAAGTGGTGACAAGATGTTTGATGGTTTTGGAGACGATGTACTCCATAGCTTAAGAGCCTG
>JAPXME010000056.1:0-10498 GCA_033809185.1 Clostridiaceae bacterium | reverse complement strand
TAGCAAAGCTCTGAGCAAAGCGTGCTGATTCAGCACAAATCACTATATCTGATAGCAGGGCGATATTAAAACCAGCACCGGCTGCTACCCCATTAACCATAGCTATAACCGGTTTACTGCTTCGGTAAATTAGGGCTGCTGTTTTACCTGATTCCGCGATAAAGTTACGACTAGCCTTAAGATCCTTTAAACCAGCCAAACTGCCCAAATCGCCGCCAGCGCAAAAGGCCTTACCTGCTCCGGTCAGGACAATTACCTTTACCTGGGGAGCAGCTTCAGCCTTAATTAAAATTTCTTGCAGCTTGGAGTTTAGTTCCGGTGTAATTGCATTATAGGCTGCAGGCCGGTTCAAGGTTATAGTTGCTATACTATCTGTTATCTCTAAGAGGACACACTCAGCTGACATGCCTCTGCCTCCCAATCTGATGAATTATTACTTAACATCCTTTAAAATGAGGTTCCCTTTTCTCTAAAAAGGCAGTCATGCCTTCGAGCCGATCCTCGGAACTAAAGGTAGTGGTATAAGCTTCAGCTTCAAAGGCAATTCCTGAAGCTAGATCCATCTCTAAACCCTTATTAATTGCCCTCTTGGCCATCTTAATTGCTACCGGTGCTTTCGTTTGGATCGTGTTAGCAATTTTAAGGGCTACACTCATCAATTCCTCTGGCGGTACCACTTTTTCAACTAGTCCTAATTGATACGCTTCTGCTGCTCCGATTAATTCCCCGGTATAAATATAATATTTGGCCTTCCCTTTACCAATAAAGCGGGCTAACCGTTGAGTGCCGCCATAACCAGGAATTATGCCCAAATTTACCTCAGGCTGACCAAACTTTGCTCTTTCAGAGGCTATACGAAGATCGCAAGCCATGGCTAATTCGCAGCCGCCTCCCAATGCGAAGCCATTAATAGCTGCAATAACAGGTTTATCTAATTCCTCAAGCCTATTGATAAGCCGCTGCCCCAACACACAAAAATCACGGCCCTCTAAGGTGGAATACCTCTGCATTTGGCTAATATCCGCACCGGCGATAAAGGCCTTACCTGCCCCTGTTATAATTACAACCTGAACCGCTGTGTCCTGCTCTATCCTATCCAATATTATGGCAAATTCGTCAAATAATTCGCTATTTAGAGCATTCATAGCCTGGGGTCTATTCATCGTAATCAGGGCAATGCCCTCAGTTACTTGATAAATAATGTTCTTAAATTCTTTTTTCTCCATTATCCTACCCCCGTATAGCTTGTATTCTAATGTAGCTTACTTAATCTAAGATGATACTGTGGCTTTCTTCTCCCCAGTAGCCAAGAATTCACTAAGTACCTGATTGTATTCCTTTGTTCTTTCCAGGGGAGCTAAATGACCGGTCTGGGGAAATACCTGTAATCTTGCCTCAGGAATTAATCTTGCTATAAGTTGAGAACAAGAGAGAGGACAGACCTGGTCCAAATCCCCCACTAGAATTAAAACAGGCACCTCAACTTCCGTTAAGAGCTCCAGATAATCTAAATAAGCAGTTTCCACCAAGGTCTCCCTGTAGATCTCCTTATTGTGCTGCTGTAGCATCCTTACAAAATCCTGATAGGCCGGCGGGTTTTGGCAAAGATATTCCGGATGGCAGCATTTGCTGGCGATAATAGGTCCAATTACTTCCATAGTGTTAGCATCAACAAATTTCAAAGTTTCAGCTAAGAGTATTTCCCTTTCCGGTATTGCAGTCAGACAAGCAGTACTGGATAAAACCATACTTAAAAATCTTCCCCGCTGTTTGCGAAATATCTCTTGAACAACCATTCCTCCTAGAGAAAAGCCAATAAAATGAGCCTTAGTTATAGCCAAAAAGTCCAGAAGTGCTAAAATATCTATCGCAAAATTCTCCATGGTAATCTTACCCGGAGAGCTTAAGCCATGACCCCTAAGGTCAACAGTTAGGCACTGAAATGAACTGCTGAAGTGCTTGACCTGCTCATCCCATTGGCGTAAACTCATCCCAATACCGTGTATAAATACTAGGGTGGGTCCACTGCCATTTAACTCATAATTAATTTTAGTTCCGTTTACTTCTGCTATCATTTGGACACCTCCCGTACTAAACAACTCTGCCATCTTTGAAATATGGCTTCCAGGCTTAATACCCGGAAGCCATATATGGGTGTTTTACTTAGGCTAATTACTTAAAGGATGTGTAACCTACAACCTCTTCAATAACAAACGTACCACTAGCTTCATCCTTTTTGAATTGATAAAGATTCATCTCACTAACGCCCTGGCGTACACCAGGCCCATAGATGATTTTAGGTGTTAAGCCCCCAGTAAATTTTACAGACTCCATTCCCTTAATATAGCTTTCCCAGGTCGGATTTTCCCCGGCATTTCTTAAGCCTGCCACAAAGGTCTCTGCAGCTACCCAGCCAGCGATAGTAAAGGCATTAATCTGTTCTCCAGGGAAGTATTTTTCCTGCATCTCATAATATGGTTCCATTTTTTCCAGATCATCAATGGCGGACCAACCTGTAGCATAAAGATTCAGTATGGCATTAGGCGCTGCCGGGCCGATCAGATTGGCAAAGGAAGGATCAGCATTAGAGTATGTAGTAAGAGTAGGCACATTCAGTCCGATTTTCTCCATTTCTTTCAAAATGCCGCCTGCCGCTCCGGATAACCCATAGAGAATGATTGCATCAGGATCCAGGTTCTTTGCCTTCTGTACCTGTACGGCAAAGTCTGTGTCACTGGCTCCAAAAGCAATCTTACCTTCTTCAGCCACGGCATCCTTCTTGTTTAAGATTTCCAAAGCTTGAGTTATTCCCGACAATCCATCCCGACCAACATCATCATCCTGATACAGTACAACAATCTTCTCTGCCTTAAAATGATCAATGGCAAATTTAGTAAGAAGCTTGCCCTCATAATCATAGGTAGGTTGTACGGGGAAGAAGTTAGGTCCGGCTGTGGTTAGAGCTGCGGCACCAGACCCAAAATAGACAGAAGGAATACCGACTTCCTTGACAATATCCATGGTGGCCATAACATTCGGCGTACCACCTTGCCCTACGATGGCAAATACTTTTTCGTCATAAATTAACGATTCCATAGCTTGGAGGGACTTAGCCGGATCAAATTCATCGTCTTTAACAACTAATTCGATCTTACGGCCGTGAATTCCACCTTCATCATTGACTTTTTTCAAATACGCTTCCATTCCATGGCCAAAAGGTACACTAATGAAAGCCAACGCCCCGGATAATGCTCCCATGGAACCGATTCTTATTGTAGTGTCTGTAACACCTTGGGCAGTTTCCTCTACAACGTCATTTGTTCCCGGGTCTCCTTCCTTGGAGCAACCAATCATGGAAATCATTAAGACCAGACACAACAGAGCAGCCAAGATACGAGTCAAACTTTTTCTCTGTAACAAGTTTATTCCCCCTTCGTTTAATTTAATTTATCGTCACTCGATAATTATCGAGGTGACTACTTCGTTTTTCCTCCCAAATAAGCTGCCTTAATAGTTTCATTATTCTTAATCTCTTCAGCAGGCCCGGAAACTACTATTCTTCCAGTTTCCAATACATAGGCATAATCAGCTATAGCCAAGGCTTGGAAGGCATTTTGCTCAACTAATAAAATCGTAGTACCTTTCTCACTAATTTCCTTAATAATTGCAAATATCTCTTTGACCATTAAAGGGGCTAAGCCTAAGGATGGCTCATCTAGAAGCAGGATTTTCGGTTTAGCCATTAAGGCCCTAGCTATTGCCAACATTTGTTGCTCTCCACCGGAAAGGGTTCCCGCTTGCTGTTTTCTTCTCTGGCCTAGAACCGGGAAGTGCTCTTCAAGCCTCTTTAAGGTAGCCGTTACTTCTTTTTTGTCTTTCTGCGTATAAGCCCCTACTATTAAGTTTTCTTGCACTGTCAGGTCAGAAAAGATCTGCCGTCCTTCCGGCACTTGCACAATACCCTTCCTGACAATTTCCTCCGGAGTGCATTTGTTCAGGATCTCACCGTTATATTCTATTTGTCCTCCGGCCGGCTTTAGGATTCCAGAAATCACCTTCAAGGTTGTGGATTTCCCTGCGCCATTGGAACCCAACAAGGCTACAACCTTACCCTCTTGGATATCAATGCTTACATCCTTTAAAGCATTGATAAAGCCGTATTTGGCATAAATATTACGAAGTGAGAGAAGCATCTTAGGACTCCTCCTTTCCCAGGTAGGCTTCTTGAACTGCCGGGTTATTCTGAATCTCTGTCGGAGTACCCTCAGCTAGTTTTTTCCCAAAGTTTATCACACAGATCCTATCGCAAATGTCCATGACCAAAGACATATCATGCTCAACCATTAAAATGGTCATCCCATATTGCTCCTTAATACGCTTGATGACCTTCGACAGTTCCTCGGTCTCCGTTTGGTCCATACCGGCAGCAGGTTCATCCAGTATTAGCAGCTTAGGCTCTGATAGCAACGCCCGTGCTAACTCAATTAATTTTTGAATTCCATAGGGTTGTGCATTAGCATACTGGTCAGCCAAGTGAGCAATACCTAAAAACTCCATGACACTTTGGGCCTTTTCCCGTATACGCTTCTCTTCTTTTCTGACTGAGGGGATATTTAATCCCTGGGCAAAGAAATTCCCTTTTGTTTTGCAATGGATTCCGAGAATAATGTTTTCCATCACCGTTAAGCTCCAAAATATCTCCACGTTTTGGAATGTCCGAGCTAAACCAGTACCAATAACATCATGGACCTTATAATCCAGCAAATTTATTTCCTCTACAGCCTTGTCTTGTTTCTCAGTTACAGTGGGGCGGAAAATTATTTCACCCCTATCTGGTTCATTAAAACGGCTGATACAGTTAAAAGCTGTTGTCTTGCCTGCACCATTAGGACCGATTAACCCGAAAATGCTTCCTGCGGGTATATCCATACTTAAGCCATCTACTGCCTTAAGCCCACCAAAGCTCATGGTAAGATCTCTCACGCTTAAGATATTGTTCATGCCTATTCCCCCCCTTGCATGCTCGTAGCTTTTATTCTGTTGCTTTTGAATTTAAAGAATAAATATTTAACAAGCTGGAAGATACCGACAATACCTCTAGGTAAAGAGACCATAACCACTATAATAAAGATGCCGTTAAAGATATAACTAAAATTCTTTATTTCAAAAAACAAAGGAATTGATTTAAGTATTTCTGGGAGTAAGACAATATAAGCTGCACCACAAATGCTTCCACCAATTGAGGCCAGTCCTCCGATTACTACCATCGCAAGCAGGTTCATGGATAACCCGGAACCCCACATTGAAGGGTCTGAAAAACGAAGCAGATGTAAGTACAGACAACCGGATATCCCTGCACAAAACGCACTTAGAGCAAAGGCGAACAGTTTCTGCCGGAAGAGACTTACTCCCATGGCCTGAGCTGCAGGAACACTATCCCGCATAGCGATTAGGGCACGTCCTGTCTTGGACTTTAATAGATTAGCTGAGAAAATTGCCAAGATGACTAAGATTATTACGACCAACATAAAATAGTCTTGTCTGGTACGAAATTGGTAGCCGAAGATAGTGGCATAACTTACTTTTACACCACCAAAGCCATTTGTGAAGGCAATCCATTCTCGGAATATTTGTTGTCCTGCTAGACCAAAACCTGCAGTAGCTATGGCCAAATAAAAACCCTCCAGCCGCAAGGCTACTAGTCCTAATAGTAAGCCGACCAGCATCGGAATAACACCTGATACTATTAAGGCCACTAAAAAAGGAAGGTTAAACTGGTTCACGATAAAGGCTGCACAATAAGCACCCAATCCCATAAATGCCGCATGGCCAAGAGATATCTGTCCTGCATAACCTAGCAAGATATTATAGCCAATAGCTGCAATAGCATAGACGGCAACAAGGTTCAGAAGGGTCAAGATGGATTGTCGTAGTGGAACTAATTGCACGATTAAAATTGCAATCAAAGCTACCAGACAATATTGAATTGATTTAGATTTAAGAAAACGCACTCTTTACACCTTCTTTCTGCGGACACTACCAAATAAACCGGCAGGTCTGATAATCAAGATAAGAATTAGGAACGCATATACTATTACTGTCTTCCAGGTTAAGGAGATATAAAGCCCTACCATATTATCAAGTACACCTACCAGTAACCCGCCTACTACCGGTCCCACAAAGGAACCAAAGCCTCCCAGGACAGCAGCAGTAAAGGCCTTCATGTGAACCTCACCCATCATACCTATTGAAATGTTGGTAACCGGTGCCACAAGTATGCCTGTGATAGCAGCTAAGGCTACAGCGGTAATCCAGGTAAAGGAGTAAATTTTGTCGACCGGTACACCCATTAGCTTAGCGGTCAATTCATTCTGAGCTGTAGCACGAATGGCAACGCCTATCTTGGTCCGACCAATTATATAGAGCAAAATAGCCATAATTACCACAGAGAGCAACATAATAAAGAGAGAATTAGGCTGGACGATAACTCCGGCAATATTGAAATTATCTCTCATAATGGCTTTGCGAAAAAAGTGTGTGTCAAGACCAAAAATCGAACTAGCCAAACCACCAATAACCATTGCTAAACCTAATGTAACAATCATTTTGGAGGTGGGGTTTATTTTTCCTGCTACCCGGGTTATAAGCTCAATAATCAAGCCAAGTACCATACCGAACACTACTGCTCCAATAAAAGCCAACGGATACGATCCGGTAACATTGAAGATAGCTAGTGCAATAAAGGTACAGAACATGGCCGAGTCACTATGGGTAAAATTGAGTAGTTGTGAGGTCCGAAATACCAGAATCAAACCCATAGCAGACAAGGCATAAAGACTGCCTGTCTCCAGGCCGGCAATTAAGACCTGAAAGAATGTAATCATTCTGCATTATTCCTCCTTCTGTGTTGCGTTCACTTTTTAAACTAGAACTAATTTCTTTCCAGCTAGCGGATCCTACTATTATCTTAATCAGTAAGGTTTCTTCTGAGTGACCACTAAGTAACCAATAAATAATCAACTCCTCTGAAAACGCCATAAGCCTTCCGCCCCAAAGAAAAACCGCTCAATACGAGCGGTTTTTCTTTGGGGTTAAATTGGCTGTTGATAAATCTTAACTGTCTCCGGGGATGGTGTAATTCCCATTTCCTCCTTAAAACGTTGTACGCACTGATTAAAGGTTCGCGTTGCCATCACCATATTATTCATTTTTTTATAACACCAGATTTTACTTTGGTAAGCTCTTTCCCAGTACTTGTCTTTCTCAAGGATTAAATCGGCTATCTTCAATACTTCCTCGTATTGACCCTTTTTCATCTTAAACCTTGCTAATAATTCGGACGCTTTAATATATTGAATAATCAATCGTTCCCTTTCTTCCAGGCACCATTCGTCCATATTAACCCCTTCAAAAAAGTCACCCTGATAGATATTTAAAGCATGGTTAATTAATGCCTCGGCCTGCTCTGTGTCATCACGCCAGATCTTTTTTGCCTTTTCAATACTGACCAAAAAGTCATCCACATCAAACCAGAAATTTGCTGCTAAATTAAAGTAATATGTTGAACCGCTCCTTTGAATAAAATAGGAGGGAGCCCAGGCTTTCCTGTTAGGTTCTAGAACCTTGTTAAGATTATAGAGAGCACTTTTAAAATTACGTTCCGCAAATTCCTGGTCATCCTCCGGCCATAAATAAGCAAGTATATCCTCCTTATTCAACAATGTCCTCCTTTTTACGAGGAATATTGTGAAAAGCCGTAAGGCATTTTTTCTTCGCCATTCTTTAAGCGGAATTTCTTGTCCTTCTCTGATAAACCGGAATTTTCCCAAAGAATAGATTTTAATTCGATAATCCTCGATTATTTCAGCATTAGTCTCAGCCCCATCATCAACTAAGACTTTGGAGGTAGGCAATATTCTCTTATCATGATAAGCCTGCTGAACAAGCGCTATCTTATCTCCAGTTATATCACCAAATAATGTAGGTCGCTCCACTAAGAAATAATATTCATAAGTATTAACCAGATCCAGAAATCTGTCATAATTAGCCGACATTTTTGGCAAATTATTCTCAGCATATGCCACATAGCTCAGCCACCAATATACAACACACTTACCTAAGCTATCTCCACATGCTTCAAAAGAGCCTTGAGCATCCTTTAGGTAATTGTTGGCTTTTTCCCATTGTGAACAAAGGGCCGCTCCCATCCCTAAGACATGTAGTAATAATGACGTAAACCATTCATCCTGACTCTCTCTGGCAATGCTTAAGCCTACAAGTCCGGTTTCTTCAGCTTTATCCCAGGAACCCTGTAGAGCATAAAGTAAGCACTTGCCCATGTTTAATTCAGAATAAACCCTAATTACTGCCTTAGTATGTAATAGCTTCTCAGCTTTTTCATAGGCTTGGCTCGCTTCCGCAAATTGTCGATAATTCTCAGTTAATAATGCATGACCTAGACGAATATTCCCTAATCCTTCAAAAATAGGTAGTCCGGCACACTGGCCCATATTAATTACTTCCCGGGATTTTTGCACAGCTTTAGCTGCCTCACCGACAATGCTATAGCAACTAGACAAGAGCATCGGCGCTTCTCTAAAGGTACTATGAATCTTGGGCAGGTCTTGAGCCGGACTAATCTGCTTGATACTTTCTAGGGTTCTAATAGCTTCGTTTACTCTACCGCTTCGCAGCAGCATCCTGGCCTCTAGATTGTTTTTATTATCTTCCTGTTTCTGGTGTTGCTCTGCTAATCTTCGATAACGTGCCGCTTGCTGTGGCTTACCTAAATTAATCTTGTTTTCAGCTAGCAGACTCAGGATGGCCGCTTTCTCTGAACTGCTACCCTCATCTAATACACGATAAGCTTGAAAAAGGAATTGAGCTGCCTTAGGCTCTAATGTTTCCAAGTAGATCTCCCCAATACCTCTTAAAGCCTTACTAACTCCCAACAAATCATTAGCCTTCCTAAAGCCATCTTCTGCCCTTCTGTAATAACCAATGGCCTTATTGTATGCGCAGGCAAATCTCTCTTCATCTCCCCAGGCCAGGAGTATTTGGGAATGCTCCTGATACTGCTGAGGTAACTGCTTGACCATATTTCTTAGCACGTGTCCCCGTCCGCTATAAACCATGTCCCTAGCTAAATAATTTAGAACCTCGCTGGCCTCTGCCCAGTTTTCAGCCTTAATAAAGCTTCTTAGGGAATTTTCATACTCTTGGCGTTCTAAATAAAACTGAGCTAATTTGTTATTAATATCTCTATAAGCAGTAATATTTTTACGGGCTTGACCATAGAGGAAATCCCTAAAAAGATTGTGGTATCTATATAAGCCATTATTAACCTCACTGATAAAGAGGCCGTTTTGGATGACTTTATCCATAATTTCCGGCGGATAACCTAATACCTCATTACATAATTGATAGCCAAAAAACTCGGGAATTGAAGTATTGATTAAAAATTGTCGGGTTTCCTCCCCTAATTGCTCGATAATTGCATAGGAAAGATACTCAAAAAGGCTACTAAAGGTGCTATGTGGTACTAAAGCCGATTGTATTTTAGAATTCAAGACCAGCTTTATTGCCATTATCCAGCCTTCTGTATAGGCATAAATATCATTAATCTTTTCCTTTAATGGTTCATTAGGAGATGTGTTATTGATTAATTCCTCTATTTCGTTCTTGGAGAAAGCAAGTTCATCACTATTCACCTCTAAGAGTCTCTCTTCAACTCTTAAGCGGTTAATCATCGGCAGCTTAATAACCTCCCGGGATATTAAGACAACTCTTAGTCCTTCCGGCTTACAACATAGAAAACGGTCAAAGAATTCAACAACCTCCTGATCCCTTTCAACTAGCTGCCAATCATCAATAACTAAAATACCCTCGCTGTTGTCTAGCTCCTCAATTCCTGATAAGAGAATTTCGAAGGCCCTCTGCCAAGCGAATTTTTGCTCGCCAATCCTCTCAAAATACCATTCAGAGATGCCAGGTATAAGCATTTCTAAGGCACTAACTAGATAAGCTAAAAAGATATAGACACTGTCATCCTCCGGGCCTGGGGTATACCAACATACAGGTAGATTCAGGTCCTGTACAACCTGAGATAATAACGTAGTCTTACCAAATCCGGCACTTGCTGTAACAACACAGACCGAATAATCTGAGATCTTAGACTTGAGCTCAGTCATGAGTTGTCTTGATAGGATATCATTACCAAGTTTAGGTATTGTCAACTTACTTTTCAGAACCACCGGTATTTGCATCCTAGATTACCCCCGCTTTTTTGATGCTTATTCTAATAACTTGACCATATTCTAATAATTCAATTTTTTTTAAGCTTTTCCTGCCGGCATGAATACATTTGCCTATAATAATAGGTTCTACAATAAATGTTGGGGTAACAGTAGGAAAATAAATGAGCATCAGCGAAAACCTTTTAGTAAATAGACCCACGACGATCATTTACAGGAGGTTTTGCTAATGCTCAATTCCTATT
>JAPXME010000055.1:4369-10499 GCA_033809185.1 Clostridiaceae bacterium | reverse complement strand
GAATTAGGCTGAATGAATCACTTGAAAAAGATAATTTAAAAAGCTCTACTTTAATTTACTTAAAATAAGGTTCTCCTAGGATCAATTTATCTACATCAGCAGTACCGGCTTCGATCTGTAATTGCTCATATCCACTAAGGTTAACCTCAAAATCCACCGTTTCGCCGTTATTAATTGTGAACTCTTTGAGCACAGCTTCACCCGGCAGGCCAATGATCTGAACCTTTTTCACATTAACGCTTCCTGAATTATATAGGGAGAACTTACCGCCAAAAACTTGGTGTTTCTTGGCCGGTCTAATCCAGAATTTATAGACTCTAATCCCGCCTTTATTAGTAGTATTAGCCAGACCATACTTAAAAACATTACCGTTCACAGATAAGATACTAGGGTCTGTATAAAATCTGACATAATCGTAGACGCCCAAAAACTCAGCAGCACTTAGCGGTAGCTTGGTTATTTTCTCCCCTAACCAGACAGTCCTACTATTCCCATCATAGTCTACGGCTAGATTTACAGCCTCTGCAACTGCCCTAACCGGAAGATATGTAGAGCCTTGATAGATTATGGGGGGCACTATGTTCCCGCCGGACATGGGAGTAAAATCCTGCCCGTTAAGTTTAATCTTAATTCCATAATCCAATACGGCCTTAATTTCTTGTTGAGTCGAACCTGCATATACCCCTGCGCTGAAGCTAGCCCCTATTACTAGTAGTAATAAAAATACCCACCATTTTTTCATCTCTTAACCTCCTTTGAAACTGTAAAAGCTTTTCCCAAAAAGAAAGCTTTTTCTAAGAGTATATGAAAAAACAGCGAGTGATATTCCATTAATTTCCTCTATTCTTCATCCTCCAGGAAGCCTAGGTCATGCTCTTCTACTTTGCCGTCGGGCCGTACTACTTCTAACCTATAATTTTTCACGAAAGCCGCCACTGTACCTACGACGGCTATAACGGCCAAAAAAGGACTCAAAAGTGCGCCTCCTACACCTATAGCACCGAGAGTGGCCGGTATCTCCAAGACAATCTTATCTTGCTTTTTTAGACGGATCTTAGTTATATTGCCCTTTCTAATCAGCTCTTTAATATAATCTCCTAGCTGTCGTGCCTTGTCTTCCATATTTTTATCCCACTTGGTCTCTTGGCCTTCCAAGTATACTAACGCTTGAACCACATCGCCTCCTGCTTGGTCCAAAGCTTCTTTGGCCTGTCGGTAACTAACAGCCAATCGTTCCCGCAGTAAATCGATCTTGGCTAATTCATCCATTACGCCGTCACCTCCAAAAATAGTTTACCCTATTTAAGCCCAGCTAATGATTCTATTATTAAAAATAAATTATTAAAGTACTTCCCGCAGCAAGCCCCTTGATTTAAGGGGATAATCTAACTGTTCCAAGAGAAAACTCTCTACAGCTCGATCTAACACGGCTAACCCTGTCGGACTAACCTTTAAGCGCTGTAATTTACTTAAATCCATTCTGAGCATCTGCTGCCAAATCTGTAAAGCTTCAGCAGTAAAGGGTAAACTCCGCTCCAGGCCTTGTCCTTCCATAACACAATTAGAACAGAGGACCCCTCCTTGACTAACTGAGAAAATGATTTTTTCATTTCCAGCCAATGTCGAACTACAAACTACACATCCATCTAGATGAGGTCTATAGCCCAGATAAGACAGCAGTTTTATTTCTAAACCGCGCACAATAATTTCGTTGGAAGATAAGCAAAGCAAATGCAATCCAGCCACCGCCAACTGAAAAAGTCTTATGTCCCTTTCCCTTTCGGGGGTAAGACTGTCTAAGAGTTCACTCCAATAGCTGGCTGCCGCTACTGACCTTAAATCCTCCTGCAAAGGCGCAAAAGTCTCTAAACACTGGCTTTGCGTTACAGTATCCAAGTTACGGCCACGATAAAGCAGCATATCGTTTAAAGTAAATACTTGCACCCCGCCCCGCAGCTTACTCTTACTTTTCCTGACACCTTTGGCAATAGCCGATAGCTTTCCTTTTTCTTTTGTTAATAAAGTAAGCAGACAGTCTGCTTCCAAATATTTACGGCTACGCAAGACTACTGCTTCTGTTTGATAGCTTTTCATGTTTTTAACCTAGCTTTCTGGCCTTCTTATTAATTATTTCCAAACTATTCGTGCTAAAGCAATATCTTCGAGATATTTCTTTATACAATAAATAAGCCCCAATTCTCCCTGTCGCCTGAAAATAATCCCAAAAGACTCTTTCTTTCTGCATAGGCCTCTTATCCTTTCTGTCAGCTTAATATTATTTCTTTAATATTTTTACTCAAGGAAAACTGGCTATACTGGTTTGTTATTTCCATCATTTCTAAATCCTGCAAAGACAATCGCTTTTAAATCTATTATAGCGATATTGCTAGGTAAAAAGCAAATGGTTGTAGGTATTAACCCACAACCATTTTAATGTTTTTTTCGACATTTTTATCATTTGAGATTTTCCTTAGGATTACCCTTATGTTTAATTGCTTTGTTTATAGCTTTCTAGAAAAGCAATTAACTTATTAAGTGTTGTAAGTGAGATGGCGTGCTCGAGTAGACAAGCTTCATTCTCTGCTATCTCAGGATTTACTTCTAAGACATCAGTAAGAAATTCTTTTAATGTTTCATGGCGCCGACGCACCTCTTTAGCAATCTTCAAACCGGATTCTGTAAGCTCTAGGGGACCATATTTATCTTGGTTCAACAGACCCATCTTGACCAGGGTCTGAACTGCGTTGGTAGCACTAGGTTTAGTAATCCCTAAATGATTGGCAAGGTCAGTAATGCGTACCCTCTCATTTTGTTCGGATAGATTAAGGATCCCCTCTAAGTAATCCTGCAGAGAATCTGATAGAGAAAGTCCAGACTGCACAGGCCCACCCCCTTACTGTTATCCACATCTCACAAGTTAACGGTATTCTATCCACCTTTTATTGTCAAGAATGGTAGGTTCACACCTGCATAATAGAGATACCACTGCTAGTGCCCAAGCGGCTAGCACCAACCTCCAAATACTCTAGTGCCTGTTCCCTAGTTCTTATTCCCCCTGAAGCCTTAACTTTGGCTTTTTCACCAACAGTTTGCACCATTAATTTCACATCGTCTAGAGTAGCTCCAGCTCCGGTAAAACCAGTAGAAGTTTTAACATAATTAGCCCCAGCTATTACCGCCAACTGGCAAGCTTGAATCTTTTCCTCTCTGGTTAGGAGAGCTGTTTCAATTATTACTTTAACAATTGCCGAAGGATACTTAGCAGCCTCAGCAACTACTCCGGTGATGTCCTTCAGTACAGTCTCAGTTTCTCCGCTTTTTAAGGCACCGATATTTATTACCATGTCCAGTTCCCGGGCGCCTTGTTCTAAGGCTAACTTAGCCTCATAAGCCTTAGTTTCTGGACAATTAGCTCCATGAGGGAATCCAATAACTGTTGCCACCTTAACGCCTGTCCCTTCTAAGGCTTTGACACAGGTGGATACATAGCAAGGTTGGACACATACTGCCTTAAAGCCATACTCTGCAGCTTCAGAACACAAACGCAGAATATCCTCCACTCTAGCTTCAGGCTTCAATAAGGTGTGATCTATGGCTTGAGCCAGGTTTTCGCGACTAATAGACATCTTAATATTCTCCTTCGTTTATATTAATCTTCACTTATATTAAATAAGCTATTAATAGAGTCACTAAGGAAGAATAAATTATTAAGCCGGTAATATCAATGGTCGTAGAAATGAATGGGGCAGAAGCCACTGCCGGATCAATACCTATCTTCCGGAATATTATTGGCACTAAAGTTCCTACCGTCGCTGCCGTAAAAACATTACTAAGTAAAGCAAGTCCTACGCAAATCCCCAACATAGGCATACCTAACCATAAAGAAGCGATAATACCTACCAATAAGCCAAGTACAGTACCCATAGAAAGGCCTAAGATGGCCTCCCGGAGAATTACGCTAAAAACATTTTTTGAACTCACTTTTCCCATGGCAATTGCCCTTACGGTAACGGTGGAGGATTGGGTTCCTACATTACCACCCATCCCAGTAAGCAAAGGAATAAAGAAGGATAAGGCCACCACAGCACTAATTTTATCGGAAAAAGTATTTAATACTTGGCCAGAGATTAAACCGCCTAGCAATGTGATTAATAGCCAGGGTAAACGGGATCTCAGGGAAGTTATAATCCTAGCTCCGAAGGGCTCCTCTGTCTCAGCCTCTTCATCAGTAGTACCGGCTAAACGATACAGATCCTCCGACGCTTCTTCATGAATAACATCAATAACGTCGTCTACTGTAATAATACCCAGTAAAGCGCCCTCATGATCAACAACCGGAACAGCCAAAAAGTTATACTTTGATACGATATGAGCCACTTCTTCTTGGTCCATATCTACCGGAACACTAATAACATTACTCCGTAAAATATCTTTGATAATAGCGGAAGGCGTTGCAATAATCAGCTCCCGCAAAGAAATTACACCTACTAATTTGTTTTCAGTATTAATAACATAAACATAATAGACGGTCTCAGCATCAGGGGCAATCTGACGTAACTCCTCGATAGCCCTAGCTGCTGTAATATCCTCCCTGATTGCAACATACTCGGTAGTCATCAAACCACCGGCAGAATCCTCAGGATAATTCATTAATTCCCGTACGTCTTGTTGATCGTCTAATTCCAAGAGATCCAGATAGCGGTTCTGATCCTGATCCGGTAATTCGCTTAAAAGGTCAGCCGCATCGTCAAAGGGCATCTCTTCTAAGATTTCCGATACCCTGTCCTCGTGAAGGATACCTAATAATTCACCGACAAACTCAGGGTCTAATTCGTTAATAGTTAAAGCTACCGTTTCATTATCCAACAGAGAAACTATCCACTTTTGGTCACTATAATCTATTTCTCTCAACAATTCCGCAATATCAGCCGGCTGGAATTGTTCTAAGATAGCTGAGGTTTCCTCTACATTTTTTTCAGCAATCAAAAGTTTGATTTCTTTTAAGCTCCATCCTTGAATCACCTGATTCCCTCCTTGTCAGTTGGGAACAGAAAAACATTGGTCTTGCCAATTCTGCCCCCGACAATATTTTAAGTTACAACCCTTAGGGGGCCACGAATCCACAAAACCACCTCCATCATTTTATATGCGTCCATAGACCTCACTGCTACTTACCGCCAGTGCTTTCTTGTCCACAAAAATAAACTCTAGCAAATCATGCAATTTGAGTCAATTACCTTCATAGCCCATTTCCTGCAAAAATTTTTCTTTATTGCGCCAATCTGTCTTTACCTTAACAAATAACTCCAAAAATACCTTTGTACCCAGTAAAGTCTCAATATCTAAGCGTGCCTGATATCCGATTTCCTTTAACATTCCACCCTTTTTGCCAATAATAATGGCCTTTTGGGAATCACGCTCCACATATATTGTCGCATGAATGTAAGTCAAGGCATCTGTACGCTCTTCCATCTGTTCCACATTTACTGCCACAGAATGTGGTACTTCATCCCTAGTCAATTCTAAGACTTTTTCTCTAATTAACTCAGTAACCAAATTCCGCTCAGACTGATCCGTAAAAGCTTCCTCGGGATAATAGCGTGGCCCTGGACTTAAGTAAGGTAAGGTTATCTCCACCAATTCCCGGACATTATCTCCAGATAAAGCTGAGATGGGGATAATCTCCTTCCATTCCAGCTTGGATCTATAAAAATCGATTAAAGGCAATAGTTTAGTTTTTTCTAACAGATCAATTTTATTAAGTAATAAAAATTTCGGTGTCTTAACAGTTGCTAATTTCTCCAGAATAAAAGCATCCCCTTTGCCAAATGGCACGGTGGCATCAATTAGATAATAGATCACATCTACCTCTTCCATAGCATTCATGGCAGAGCGAATCATGTTATCACCAAGGGTATCATGAGGCTTGTGTATTCCGGGAGTGTCCACGAAAACTATTTGCCAGTCTTTTTCTGTTAGTATGCCAGTAATCCGATTTCTAGTCGTCTGAGGTTTATCAGAAGTAATGGCAATTTTCTCGCCGATTATCTTATTCAATAGTGTTGATTTACCGGCATTAGGGCGACCGATAATCGTTACGAAGCCAGAACGAAAGCTGTCACTCATGGGT
>JAPXME010000055.1:0-4359 GCA_033809185.1 Clostridiaceae bacterium | reverse complement strand
TCCATATCCTGTGCTGAAAAGGCTAAGGGTAATAATTCTGAAAGCTTCATTTTCGTAACTTCTCCACTTGGCGAAGCCATAATAACCTCCAGGTTTGGAGCAAACTCAGCCAAGACCTGGCGACAGGCTCCACAAGGCGAAGCCGGCTCAACCGCATCAGTTACAACCGCAATGGCTTTGAAGTTCTTAACCCCTTCACTGACTGCCTTTACTACGGCTGTTCTCTCGGCACAAATTGTCAAGCCATAGGAAGAATTCTCAATATTAGCACCGCTGAACACTTGGCCGTCCTCAGTTAGAAGGGCAGCTCCCACCCTAAAATGTGAGTAAGGCACATGAGCATTTTCCCTAGCCTTTGCGGCTATTTTAATCAATTCCTGTTCCTTCATACATTATCCCACCCTAAGATAAATTAGTAATCTACCATAGTAGCTTTCGTGACAACCTGAACCCAGGTGGGTCCGGGCAGCACTCCAATTATGTCTCCTTTCTTGTCTACTAATGAGGTGAATTCCCCGGGGAACTTCTTCCAATAAGCTGTAGTCACTTTTCCTTCCCTAAATATTAAGGCGTCTCCCTCACCATGCATCAATAACTGAAGGCGACCGTCTCCGTCTAAATAGTGATAGTGAACATACTGCACGATGATATTAGCACAAGTTATTTGATCTCCTTTAGCGGTAAGATGAGGTTTACCGGCCGTATAGCGTTCGAACACTTTATCTTCCGAATTGTATACATAGCGGACCTCAGCCTGGTGGTTCGGGTAGAAAATTGTAATATCATTCACTAGTTCCCCATCTATTTCTTCACCTAATTCGACTAAAGGTAAGTAGTTTGAAGGTGTATTTAAATTATACTTTTCTTCCGCAGCAGCCTTTAATAAGGCCTCAGTGCTGGAATAAAGATTTGATGGTTTGGGACGATCCGGACTTCGCCAAAAGGCCGCCCGTACCTGCTTACTGCCGTTTATCTCATCTAAGTGCTCATTCTTATTCTTTTCCAAATTCTCCAGTGCTTTTATTGAGCCTCCGGCATGAACCAGGAAAGCTCCGTACTCATGGGCTAAATCATTAATATATGGTCTAGTACTACGAATTGGCCCTACGATGTCTATTGGTTCAGTGATCATAGCCAGAAAACGGGTTAGTCCACCCTCAACGGGTATTTCATAAACAAGTTCAGCCCCTTCTAAGCCTGATTGGGGCCTGGCTTCAGGTGCATTATCAATTACAACAGCCAAAGCCTTTGCCCGTTCTCTTTCCCGCCAGCCGGGAAAATTCTCCTCAGGTAATTCCGTCTCCTGGGGTTTATCTTTTTCACCTGTGAGAGACATATCTTCAGGGAAATAAGGTCGCATTAGCACATACACTAAGGTACCCGCTCCTATACTAATCACTAGACCAATGATTGCCAACAGAAAAATTCGCTTTTTAATCCACATCTTGATGTTCACAACTACTCACCCTGCACTTCCTCCCTGTTTTGAGGCCAAATGCTCTCCTTTGTTTCAGGGACACTGCCGATTTTATATATCTTTAACTTGTCCACTCTATGACCGTCTAACTTGTCTACTATGATATGTAATAATTCTATATCCAGCTCTTCTCCTGCCGCAGGAAGTCTTCCTAGGTAGTGGAAAACCAAGCCGCTTACAGTCTCATATTCTTCATCAGAAAGATTTACATCCAAAAGCTCATTAAGCTCGGAAATGGTAGTACGAGCGTCAACCAGATAAGATCCGTCTTCCAGGAGTTGAATACTTTCCTCTTCCTGGTCATACTCATCCTGGATATCACCAACAATCTCCTCAATCAAATCCTCAATAGTGATTAATCCTGCAGTCCCACCGTATTCATCTAAGATAATAGCCATATGGACCTTCTCTTTACGAAGTTCTTCAAATAGATCCCTAACCCTTTTACTCTCCGGAACATAATAAGCCGGTCGCATCAGCTCTGCCAAGGTGGTTTTTTTCGGTTCGCCTCTGAGCAAGGGCTTTAGAAGATCCTTAGCGTAGATTACACCAACTATATTATCAATACTTTGCTCATAAACAGGAATACGGGAGTGCCCTCCGGCAATAACCAAATTACTGACATCTTCCAATGTTTCGTTAATGTTAATCCCAACTATATCAATCCTAGGCACCATTATCTCCCGTACAATAGTGTCATCGAACTCAAAGATACTGTCAATCATATCCCGTTCGCCAGCATCGATAAAGCCTTCCTCTTGCCCTACATTTACTAACATCCGCAGTTCTTCCTCAGTAAGCAAAGGGTTTTCTGGCTGACTCCCACCAAAAATTCTTATTATTCCTCCAGTAAGAGCATTAAGGACCTTACTAAAGGGAGAAAGGAGCAGACAAACTATATTTACACTGGGAATAACTTTTAAAGTCACTTGCTCAGGCCGTCTAGCCGCAAAAGTCTTAGGCGTAATCTCGCCAAAAACTAAAACAATAATAGTCATGACTAGGGTGGAAATTCCGGCTCCCTTTTCGGCAAAGAGATTGATAAAAAATGAAGTCGCAATAGCCGTTGCCCCGATATTGACCAAATTGTTACCAACCAAGAGGGTAGAGATTAGCCTATTAGGTTGAGTTAACAGCTTACGGGTCAATTGGGCGCGTTTATTCCCTTCCTCGGCTAAGTGACGAATTCTGATTTTGTTTACCGTGGTAAAGGCAGTCTCTGAAGCCGAGAAAAAGGCCGAAAAACCAAGTAAGATAAGTAAGGCTAGGATTTGAGCTATTTGGGCACCATTCAATTAAGAATACCTCCTAGCTATATTACGAATTTATCTTCTGCCTAAGCCTGAGGCTTGCAGAATCATTTCTTCCGTCTCCCGCATTTTTTCAGTTTCCAGTGGTTCCTCGTGATTGAAGCCCAATAAATGAAGTAAGCCGTGGATTGTCAGGAAGCCCACTTCCCGCTCTAGGGAATGTCCATATTCAAAAGCCTGTTCTTGGGCTTTCTCCAAAGAAATGATGATATCACCTAAGAGCTGAATGCCACTTCCATTAGCAAATGGGATATCCCCTGCTTGATCTTCCTCATCAAGGGCAAAGGAAAGTACATCTGTCTCCCGATCTATCCCTCGGTAATCCCTATTTAGCTGCCGGATCGAGTCATTATCCACAAAGCTTATACTTACTTCAGTTTCCTGGGGTAATTCCAGTTCCTTAGCCGCCCGGCTTACAAGCTGATGGATTATTGTTTCTAATTCAGTGGTAACTTCCAGCTTACTCTGCTGATTCCCCAACAGTATTTCCATCAGTCAAGCCTCCTTTCTCCATGGCCTGCAGTACATTATCCGGGTATTCAATCCGAGTATGGTAAACCCCACTTAGAATATGGCAGAAAGCCTCTGCTATTTTATCTAGATCCTTGAAAGTCAGATCAGACTCGTCTAGCTGTCCGTCTTCTAGGCGTTCCTTGATGATTTTCCGCACCAAGTTCTCAATTTTATCGGGACTACTTGAATCCATAGCCCTAACCGCCGCCTCAACACTGTCAGCTAACATGATAATAGCTGCTTCTTTGGTCTGAGGCTTGGCGGCATCATAGCGGAAATCATCTTCGCTGATATTATCAGCGTTCCCTAATTCCACCGCTTTATGATAAAAGTAACTGGCCAAGCCTTTTCCGTGATGTTGGTAAATTAAGTCGGTTATAACAGGAGGTAAGCCATATTGTTGAGCAAGCTCCAAACCATCCTTTGGATGGGAAGTAATAATTAAAGTACTTAAAGCAGGAGTTAATTTTTCATGGGGATTCTCCCCACCCAACTGGTTTTCAATAAAGAAATAGGGCCGTTTCAATTTCCCAATATCATGATAATAAGCACCTGCTCTTACTAATAATGAATCTGCTCCTATGGCATCTGCTGCCGCCTCACTCAAATTAGCTACCATAATGCTGTGGTGATAAGTTCCAGGAGCTTCTGTTAATAGCCTTTTTAAGAGAGGTTGACTAGGATTAGAAAGCTCTAAGAGACGAACACTTGTTGTAACCTTAAAGCCTGATTCCAGAAAAGGTGCAATACCATAGGCTAGAATCGTCGAGAAAAATCCGTTTAAAATCCCCAAAGCTAAACTGTAAAGTAAGATAGTCCAATCCTGGTTATTTAATAAATTTATGGCCGCAATCGTAAGGATATTAGCTCCAACTACATAAATACCAGCCCTGACCCAGTCTAACCTTTGGCTAAAACGAGAAACACTAAAAATTCCTACTGTACCACTGACAAAGGACACTATTGCATAAGTTAATTGACCATCTGTCAACAGACCTACACAAATACTGAGCAGCATTGTCATAAAGATGGCAATTTTAGTATCTAAAAGAATAGCCA
>JAPXME010000054.1:0-10601 GCA_033809185.1 Clostridiaceae bacterium | reverse complement strand
GGTCCATACAGACCATCAGCTTCGCCTTTATAGAATCCTAAGCGAATTAGTTTTTTTTGTAAGGCTATAACCTCTGAACCAATGTCACTAGGGCGCCCTGGTCGAATTCCTCCATAAGTGTAACCAAAAGCGTTGCCAATAACTGTTACTTGCGTACCGTGGTTAATCCAGGGATAAATTAGCTCTACATCTTTATTCCACATGCGGAAACAACCATGACTAGCCATAGACCCAATGCTCCAGGGTTTATTCGTTCCATGGATACCATAAACTCCCCAAGGAACATTAAGTCCCATCCAACGTGTGCCAAAGCCGGTTCCCCAATTCACTGCTTTATTCTTGATTTGCCAATTACCAACTGGAGAAGGGGTTTGAGCTTTACCGATGGCAATAGGGAATTGGGCGTGGAGCTGATAATCACTGAGGATCATTATTCGACGCCGGAAGGTATCGATGACTATTGTCACATTACCTTGAGGTGCCGGTATTTTTTGTTGGGCTACTGTTAGGGCATCAATTCGTTGGGCTAATTTCAGCCAAACATGATACCTTACAACTCCATCAACGGCTAATCCATGATCCTTTTGGAATTGGCGGATTGCAGCCCTTGTATTTTCATCATAGACGTCTGAAGGTTCCTCTAGGTAATATCCGGCTAAAAATAAAGCCTCTTGAATTTCGCGAATTGAATTATTAGATAAGGTGGGTAGGTTTTTTCCTAAAAGGGGGAAATTTTCATTTACACAAGGACAAACAGGCATTTCATGAAGCTCAATTGTCTCCGCGGCAAAAATATGGATTGGAGAGATTAGTCCGCAGCATATAGAGAGGATTAGTAGAATAAGGCAATAAGAAGGCTTCTTACTTAGGTTTTTAATAACCCTTCACCTCCAAGCAGAAAAATACAATCTATAATTCTTATTATCATTACTATAAACTCTTTATGATCTTTTACATAAACTTAGTAACAAACATTGATACCATTATTTCCCAGGAAATTCTTGTACTCACTTACACTCATGGCGTCTCATATCTTAATAGTAGTATTGAAGAAATAGGTGAGGAAAATGTCACTAGGACTTGTACTCTCAGGAGGGAGTATCCGTGGTGTGTCACATATTGGAGTCCTAAAAGCTCTTCAGGAAGAAGGCATTAAGATAGAAATGATTTCTGGTACTAGTGCCGGTTCAATTATTGCCGGACTTTATGCTTGTGGTTTCTATCCTGATGAAATGAGGATTTTAGCTAATAATGTATCTAGTCGTTATGTTGATATAGATTATCGGGGCATAATTGAATCTTTGTTTAATCT
This sequence comes from Clostridiaceae bacterium, assembly GCA_033809185.1. Lineage (GTDB taxonomy): Bacteria > Bacillota > Peptococcia > DRI-13 > JAPXME01 > JAPXME01. The sequence continues at coordinate 9,289 of JAPXME010000054.1, read as the reverse complement.
TCTTCGCAAAAGGCCTATTAAAATGAGCGGTATCATTCTCGGTAGGCGATTAGAAAACTTAGTTCGGGAAGTAACAAAAGGAGCCAAGCTAAAAGATGCTCGGTTACCACTAGCCATAATTGCTGTAGATATTAATAAGTCAAGTATAGTTGTGTTCACTAATAAACGGCAGCGTTTACATCGCTACATAGACTATGTCTATGTAGAAGATGCATCTATAGCTGAGTCGATTAGAGCAAGTGTTGCTATACCAGGGATATTTGCACCTAAGATCTATAAAAAAATGCGCCTAGTTGACGGAGGAATTAGAGCTAATGTACCTGTGGATATTATCAGACAAATGGGAGCTAAAAAGGTTCTAGCAGTTAATTTGGGTTATAGCGGTACACCACGGCCTGAAGTAGATAACATCTTGGAAATATCTTTACAGGCTCTCAATATCATGATGTACCATATTAATCTTGATAACATCAATAGTGCAGACTTAGTAATCACTCCTGAGATCGGTGATTATAGTAGTCTAACAGATGCTAAGAAAATGGATTATCTAGTGGAATGTGGTTACATTGCTACGCGTAAAGTAATGCCTCAAATCAAGGATTTATTGCGACAGATCTGAAGCTTACTATTATCTCCTGTATACTTGACTTCTTTTGGCTGATAGTTTAACTTTGAAGTCGTAAGTAAAATCTTGAATGATAAGATTGCGATAGAAATCGAAATTCCACAGGAGAGATAGGAAATATGAAATATATAATAATTACTTATGGCTGTCAGGCTAATGAACGAGATTCGGAAACCCATGCCGGAATGTTGGAGGACATGGGTTATGAGTCTGCCTCAGTTATCGAAGAGGCCGATATAATCTTATTTAATACTTGTTGCGTTAGAGAAAAAGCTGAGCAAAAAGTCTTTAGTAAAATAGGAGAGCTAAAGGAACTAAAATCTCGTAAGCCCCAATTAATAATTGCTGTAGGCGGGTGTATGGTTCAACAAGAAGGGATGCCCCAGGAAATTAGACGGCGGGCTCCTCATGTCGATTTGATTATAGGTACTCACAATATTCATGAGCTACCCCAAATGATTGAAAACATTAACCTTCTCAATAAGCCTCAGGTCCAGGTATTAGAAGATCGGAAGGATATTGTCGAAGGCTTACCTAGTCATCGACTTCATGATTCCAAGGCTTTAGTGAATATTACCTTTGGGTGCAATAATTTCTGCACTTATTGTATCGTACCCTATGTCCGGGGCCGTGAAAAAAGCCGTCAAATGAAGCATATTCTAGACGAAATTAAGCAGTTAACCCGAGAAGGAGTAGTAGAGGTAATGCTCTTAGGCCAAAATGTCAACTCCTACGGCAAGGATTTAGATCCCCAGGTTAGCTTTGCTCAATTATTAAAAGAGGCAAGCCAGATAGAGGGTATCAGGCGAATTCGCTATATGACTTCACACCCTAAGGATTTTTCCGATGAGCTTATTACGACAATAGCCGGCACAGATAAGGTCTGTCGGCATTTTCACCTGCCTGTACAAGCCGGCAGTAATAAGATCCTGCAAAGAATGAACAGGGGATATACTAGGGAAGATTACTTGTCTCTGATTAATAAGATAAGAACAGCTTTTCCTCAAGCTGCTATCACCACAGATATTATTGTGGGCTTTCCTGGTGAAACAGAAGAGGATTTTGCCCTAACGCTAGATTTAGTTGAAAAATGCCGATTTGATTCTGCTTTTACCTTTATTTATTCACCACGGACAGGCACCCCTGCAGCTAAAATGGATGAACAAGTTCCTACTGCCGTAAAAAAGGAACGCTTACAACGTTTAATGGCTTTACAAAATAAGATTAGCCGAGAAATTAATGAAGAACTGCGTGGCCAGATTGTCGAAGTTTTGGTGGAAGAGCGCAGTGATGATGGTAAGGGTTTATTGACTGGTAGAACAGATACTAATAAATCTGTGTTATTCGAAGGTGATGACAGTTTACAAGGAGGCTTTGTCCAGGTTCAAATAACTAAACCTCAGACTTGGGTCTTAAAAGGGAAGTTAGTTAATTAGAAGTAAGTGAAATTTAAGTTTGCGTAAAGGCAGTAAAGGAGTCCGGTATTATTGTCGAATCTCAAAGAATATACCCGAACTAAGTAAAATTGCTCTAATGTTCGAAATTTACTTCAAAATACCAAGGAGGTTAAGTAATGGGTCGTAGTGATGGGAAAAAGTTAAGATCAATTAGTGCCTTTGAAAAGATTATCCCCCACATAATGACGAAGCGAAGTGATGCCCAAAATTTTTACAAGCAGACAATCGTTACCGACTCTATTGAGGCATATATTAAGGAGAAGAGGCAGCAGGGTATTAAGTTTACCTATATGCAGATTTTTATTGCCATATTTGTGCGAATTATGGCACAAAGACCTAGACTTAACCGCTTTGTAATGAACGGTCAGATTTATGCGCGTAAGGGTATATTTATTTCAATGGCTATAAAACGCTCGCTGAAAGACCATGGGGAAGAAACAACAGTCAAATTCGCCTTTACTGGCAAGGAGACAATTTTCGAAGTAAATGATATTATTAACCGTACTATCGCTGCCAGTATTCCTACTGGTGCTACTAATGAGACGGACGAGCTAGCCGAAAGAATTATGTCCTTGCCCAACTTTTTAGTGAGGCTTCTGGTCTGGATTCTGAAAAAGATGGACAAATACAATATGTTACCTCGAGCTATCATAGAAGCCAGTCCTTTTCATACCTCCCTATTCTTCACTTATCTTAAGTCCATAAATCTAGATTATATTTATCATCATCTTTATGATTTTGGTACCACAGGAATCTTTGTTTCTCTCGGAAAAAATAAAAAGCTGCCGATAGTTGAGAAAGACCAATTAGTAGTGAAAAATTGCTGCGAGATAGGCTATGTTCTTGACGAACGGATTTGTGACGGACTTTATTTTTCTAATTCTTTTAAATTAGTCAAAAAATATTTGGAGAATCCCTATCTTTTGGAAGAAAAACTAGACGAGGTTAAAGAGGACGTAGAATAAGCTAGATATAGATTGGCATGATTCCATTATCGCACCCTTTGCTGAAGGTGCGTTTTTTCTTTTAGCTGGACTTTTTTCTTAAACAGCACATATTATTGAGCTAATTATCTATAAAAAGACGAAGAGATAGATTATTCAGAATAACATACTTTCTGATATAATTAATCTGATTATGAAAAAAAGGGAGAAAGAATTGCTAATGGCTGGAAAAACTCCAATGATGCGACAATATAATGAAATTAAGAAACAATATCCTAATGCAATCTTATTCTTTCGTCTGGGAGATTTTTATGAAATGTTTGGTGAGGATGCTCAAGTAGCCTCACGGGAACTGGAGATAACTCTTACCGGCAGAGATGCTGGAATGAAGGAACGCATACCTATGTGTGGTGTTCCTTATCATGCTGCCGAAAGCCATATCGCTCGTTTAATTCAAAAGGGGTATAAGGTAGCCGTCTGTGAACAAGTTGAGGACCCACGAACAGCTAAGGGAATTGTAAAAAGAGAGGTAGTAAGGGTTATCACACCTGGTACAGTATTAGACTCACAGCTTTTAGAAAAACAAACTAGTACTTATCTGACTGCTTTGTGTTATCAGAATTATGCTTGGGGTTTATCCGTGTGTGATGTTTCAACCGGGGAGTTTTGGATTGCAGAGTTCAATGGAATATCAGAGCTACAAAATCTTAAGGATGAATTATCCCGTCTAAACGCCACAGAGCTATTATTGCCCACTAATTTGCAGGTAAATGAGCTTTTCCCGCCTATGGAACAGCCAGTATTGACTTATCTTGCTGAAGAATTCTTTAGTTACCGACAGGCAGAACAAACCATCCTAAGACATTTCAAAGTTAATTCCTTGGAGGCTTTAGGTTGTCGGGATTTCAGAGCTGCTGTCAGTAGTGCCGGAGCAGTTCTCAATTATTTGCAGGATACGCAAAAACTACCGCCTCAACAGATTAAAACCCTAAAACTTTATTCCCCTGATAATACTATGGTCTTGGACCAAACTACAATGCGGAATTTAGAGCTTGTTCGGACAAATAGATTTAATGAGAAAAAGGGTAGCTTGTTAGATATTTTAGATAAAACTAAGACTGCCCTAGGTGGTCGTCTCCTCCGACAATGGCTGGAAAGACCCCTTTGTGATTTAGCAGTATTAAATAAACGACAGATGGCTGTAGAAGTATTGTGCAAATATTGGACAGAGCGTCAAGAGCTGCGAGCAGCTTTAGATGAGGTCTATGATCTGGAAAGAATTATGACCAGAGTCCTTTATCAGCGGGCAATGCCTAAAGAGTTAATCTCCTTAAAAAATTCTTTGGCTGTATTACCTGCTCTCCAACAGACTTTACTGAATTTAGAAGGTTCCCAGTATATTGCTGAGCTGTCGGAAAGCTTAGATACCTTAGAGGATATCTGTTCGTTGTTGGAGAAGGCAGTGGTAGATGATCCTCCTTATAATCTCAAAGACGGTGGAGTCATTAAGGCCGGTTATAGTCAGGAAGTGGACAGACTAAGAGCTGTAAAAAAAGATGGCCGGGAGTGGATAGCTCAGTTAGAAAGTAGAGAACGAGAAAAAACCGGGATCAAGTCGCTGAAGGTTGGTTTTAATAGAGTATTTGGTTATTATCTAGAAGTAACTAAGGCTAACTTGGCTTTAGTTCCAGAATATTATCAACGCAAGCAGACTTTAGCTAATGGGGAAAGATATGTTACAGAAGAATTACTTAGTTTAGAGAGTCAAGTTGTTGGGGCTGAAGAAAAGCTACTGGCTTTGGAAGAAACTTTATATCTCGAGTTGTTACTACAATTGGGCGAAAGGGCAGGACGAGTCCAACATACATCTAAAGTTCTGGCTCAACTTGATGTGCTCCAATCCTTAGCTGAAGTAGCAGTACAAAATAACTATGTCAAGCCAACTTTATATCCGCAAGATGAAAATCGGTTACACTTTATTAATTTAAGGCACCCTGTGGTGGAAAAGGCTTCACAGCAGCAAAGCTATGTACCTAACAATCTAGAAATGGGCTCGGAAACAGAACTCTTTATTGTTACTGGTCCCAATATGGCAGGAAAAAGTACATATTGCCGCAGTGTGGCTTTAGCTGTTATTATGGCTCAGATCGGCAGCTTTGTACCAGCTGAAAGAGCAGAGCTGGCCTTGCGTGATCGAGTTTTTGCCAGGATTGGTGCTAGTGATGACTTAGCTAGTGGTCATAGTACCTACATGGTGGAAATGAACGAAGTGGCTAACATTCTTAATCAAGCCAGTTCTGGCAGCTTGGTGATTTTAGACGAAGTCGGACGGGGTACTAGTACTTATGACGGATTAAGTATGGCCTGGGCTGTCAGTGAGTATCTGATAAAAAATATTCATGCTAAAACCCTTTTTGCTACTCATTACCATGAACTGACCCAGTTGGAACAGCTTTATTCCGCTGTGAGCAATATTTCTGTAGCCGTCAAGGAAAAGGGCGAGGAAATCATCTTTCTCTACAAAATTATTGCCGGTGCCGCCGATAAAAGTTATGGGATTCAAGTAGGCAGGCTGGCCGGTCTACCAGAAGCTGTAATCAGAAGGGCCAAAGAGGTTCTAAATGCCTTAGAAAAGGAGCAGCTGAACCAAGAGGTGGGATCTGAATTAAAAGAGTTTACAGGGGAATATGAGCAGCCTGAGGAGCTTTTTAGCCCTGAGCTGGTCGTTTATCTATCTGACTTAAAGAGCTTAGCCTTAGATACATATAGCCCCTTAGAAGCTTTAAATAAACTATATGAAATCCAGGAAACTATTAAAAAACTCACAACATAACAATACAGAATGTCTCCCCACCCATCAACGCAATCAAAGTACCCGAGAACCTTGTTGTATTCACAATAGATTAACCCGGCACAGGACGTGTCGGATAAGGAATATTCGGCTATGTGTGGTGACAAGCCGAAGGGAGGTTATCAGATGTATGTGGGTATAGATGTAGGCGGAACTTATACAGACGGAGTAATTGTTCATCAGGGTCAAATAATGTCTACAGCCAAAGTTCCTACCTATACTAAGGTTTCACAATCTATTACAGAGGCCTTGCACCAGTTGTTAGATGGAAAAGAGCCGAAAAATATCAGCCGCATGGTACTGAGTACTACAATTATTACTAATTTAATAGCCCAAGAAAAATATGGTCAGGTAGGACTTATCTTAATGCCAGGTCCGGGAATTAATCCTGCTAGCCTTAATTTTGCCGGTCCATATGTATTAGTAGATGGCGCCGTAGATTATCGGGGCAGGATATTGAGTGAACTGAACAAAGCTCAACTGCAAAAAGCTGCCGAAGAGCTTCAGCAGCAAGGATTGACTAAGATTGTTGTGGCCTGCAAATTCGCTACGCGCAATAAACGCTTGGAAGAGGAAGCCGTAAAATATCTGGAAGAAGTCTTACCTACTTGTGAGTATTTAGCTAGTTCCGAGGTTAGTGGTATGTTGAACTGGGTACGGCGGGCAAATGGATCAGTCTTTACCTTAGCTATTCGGGACGCTTATAAAAGTTTTGTGGCTGAGGTAGAAAGGACAATAGAAGAGTTAGGTATTTCTTGTCCGATCCATGTCTTGCAAGCAGATGGTGGTACTATACCTCTAAATATTTCCTTGCAATATCCTTTAGAAGCTCTTTATTCAGGCCCTGCAGCCAGTGCATTAGGGGCTTTGGCAGCTACCGAAGAAGATTTGACAGCAGTAGTCTTGGATATTGGTGGTACTACTACGGATATGTCCTTAATTCTAAAAGGCGTGCCTTTATTAGCCGAAAAAGGAGCAAGTATTAAGGATTATCCTCTACCTGTTCGTGCTTTAGCTGTATCTTCAATCCCCTTAGGAGGAGATAACTCTCTAGAAATAATTAATGGTAGTGTAGGCTTAGGTCCTAAGAAAGGCAGAGCTATGTGCTTAGGTGGGCCGAGTCTTACAGTAACGGATCTAATGGTTCTGGAAGGCTACAGTGATCTAGCTATGCCTACTGAGGTCCGCAAGGCAGCTTTAGACTTAGCTCAAAGTCTTAATTTAGATCTAAAAGGCTTATGCGATATGGTGCTTGGTCAGTTTATTGAACGTTTGGAAAAACAACTTTCTATTATGTTTAAGATCTGGGAGGAAGAACCGGCCTATCGGATATGGCAGGTATTGAATAAGCAGGAGTTACGGCCGGCTCTCTTGGTTTGTCAAGGAGGACCGGCTGCAGGACTGGGACGTTTTTGGGCCCAAGCTAAGGGTTGGCAAGTCCGAATCCCGCCTTATGCCCAGGTAGCCAATGCAGTTGGGGCTGCTTTGGCTCGTCATACACTTAAACTGGAATTCACTGCCGATACTGAGCAGCAAACCTATTCCACCAATATTGGCGGATACTCTGGAAAGCTTTCACAACCAGTACATAAACTTAGTGACGCCCAGCTGATTGCTCAGGAAGTTTTCCATCAAATCGCCGGCAAATGGAAGCTGGAGATAGCAGATGAACCGGAAGAGCTATATGCTGAGAGCTACAATATGGTTAGAGGTTGGTCAACTACCGGTAAGATTCTCCAGGTGGGCTTGCAAACTGCCCCGGGCTTATGGAGTAGAATTAGACAATAAGACAGCCTATGTTAATTATCTCGGGTCAGCCAGAGGAGGTTTACATATAAAGGGGGTTTATATTGATGAATAAACCACGGAAGACAGGCTTGTTATTCTTTCCTGCTTTCGACTGGGCAATTTCTCCGACACATCCTGAACGGGAAGAACGGCTTCTCTATACTAGAGATCAGCTTTTTGAAGAAGGAATATTGGATAATCCTAATATTATCGAATACAAGACTAGGCTTGCCGAGGAGAAGGATATTCAGCGGGTGCATTTTTGTGTGCCTAACGTGGCCGAACAAACAACTGCTGCTCATCTGATTTCTGCCGGAAGCTCTTTGAAATTGGGCGATATGTTAATGCAAAAGGAGATCAAAAATGGATTTTCTCTGGTACGGCCTCCAGGACACCATGCCATGCGGGTAGTCCACGGCAACAGAGGTTTTTGCAATATCAATAATGAAGCGATTTTAGTAGAATATCTCCGGGCCAAATACGGCATAAGAAGGATTGCCATTGTTGATACTGATGTCCACCATGGTGACGGTACCCAGGATATTTTTTATCATGATCCTGATGTTCTCTTTATCTCTCTACACCAGGACGGTCGGACCCTCTATCCTGGTTCTGGCTTTGTTGATGAAGCCGGCGGACCGGGAGCTTATTTGGCCACAATCAACATACCTCTACCCCCTGGAACAGGTGATGAAGGAATTTTGAAAGTTTTACGGGAGATTATCTTGCTGGCTTTAGAAGAGTTCCAGCCAGAGCTGATTATTAATTCTGCTGGTCAGGATAATCATTTTACCGATCCTTTAGCAAATATGCAGGTAAGTGCTCAAGGCTATGCCAGGTTGACTGAGGAATTAAAACCGGACTTGGCCGTCTTAGAGGGCGGTTATGCCATTGAAACGGCTTTACCCTATGTAAATATGGGGATACTATTAGCCTTAGCCGGGGAGGATTACAGTTACCTTCAGGAACCGGGATATAATCCGGGACAACTGCGTCAGTCTGCTGCAGTTGAGAAGCAGATAGATCAGGTAATTGCTTATTGGCAGCGGAAGATGTCCCAGAAAAAACCGACAAAGGAAGAGCTTTTTGGCGGTCAAGAGATATATAGTCAGAGGAAAAGAATCTATTACGATACAGATCAGATTCAAGAAATCCAAGAAGAAAGAGTTTACTATTGTCCTGATTGTCAAGGCCTATATCAAGTGACCAGCCAGGCACAAAAGAGCTGGGGCAATGCTCCTACAGCATGGTGTCTCTCTATTCCACGAACAGCTTGTTCCGCTTGTGAGAATAAGGGTTATGACCTATGGCAAGAAGCTACGGAAAAAATCACAAAGTCATCAGCCCCTTATGATTGTTATCTACTGCAGGATAAAAAGGCCGATAAATATTCGAGTAAAATCTATTAGACTTGAGGTATATAGAATGGGAAAGATAGCCTTATTAGACGAACTAACTGCTAATCAAATAGCTGCCGGTGAAGTAATTGAGCGCCCGGTATCCGTTGTCAAAGAGCTTATTGAGAATGCTCTAGATGCTGGGGCTACTAATATTACTGTAGAAATTAACGATGGTGGCTTAGGTTTAATAAAAATTAGTGATGACGGCTCAGGCATGTCTAAAG
>JAPXME010000053.1:9974-10692 GCA_033809185.1 Clostridiaceae bacterium | reverse complement strand
TGCTATTGTTGCGCTGATCATCAGTAGGCTCCCCTGCAAAACGGGAGGAATAGACGCCGGGTTGACCGTTTAAGCTATCTACTTCCAGGCCGGAATCATCACCTAAGGTAATCAGCCCTGTTTCCTTTGCGGCATAAACTGCCTTCAAGGCTGCATTTTCTTCAAAAGTGCTACCTGTTTCTTCTACTTCCGCTAAATGAGGGAAGTCAGCCATAGTTAATATCTGTATAGATAAAGACAATTCATTCAGAAGATCAGCAACTTCTTGGGCCTTGCCTTGATTCCTAGAAGCAATTAATAGAATATGCCGCTTAGAATTCATAGCTACCGCCCAAAGCCCTTAAGGTTTCTTTTTGTAGCTTAATTAATTCTCTAACCCCTTGTTCACTTAACTCTAAGAGCCTATTCAATTCCTCCCGAGTAAAGGGATATCCTTCGGCTGTTCCTTGGACTTCTACAAAATGTCCTTGCCCTGTCATCACAACATTCATGTCTACAACTGCGTTAGAATCTTCTTCATAACACAAATCTAACACTAGCTCATCTTCAATCTTACCCACACTTACAGCAGCCAGCCAATCCAAAAGAGGCAATTTTTCTAACTTACCTTCCTGAACCAGCTTATCTAAAGCCAGAACAAGAGCTACGAAGGCCCCTGTTATTGAAGCCGTTCTAGTTCCCCCATCGGCCTGAATTACATCACAATCTAGGGTAATAG
>JAPXME010000053.1:3006-9964 GCA_033809185.1 Clostridiaceae bacterium | reverse complement strand
GGGTAATAGTACGCTCACCCAAAGCAGCCAAATCCACTACTGCACGTAGGGAGCGGCCAATTAAGCGCTGAATCTCATTAGTCCTTCCTGTAACCTTACCTCTACTGGCTTCTCTTTGGTTACGAATTGAGGTTGCCCTAGGTAACATAGAATATTCTGCTGTTATCCAGCCTGAATTTTGTCCTTTCAGAAAAGGCGGCACCCGCTCCTCTACGGAAGCATTACAAATTACCTTAGTATTACCCATTTCTATCAAAACAGAACCCTCAGGATACTTGATATATCCTGGGGTAATCTTTACAGGTCTTATTTGTGCTGGTCCTCTATTATTAGGACGTTCCATATTTAGTCCCTCCTCAATGGTAGTAGTATTTACTTTACTACCATTTACTAATCATCTCTACAGCTCCGTCGTTTAGTTCTGCTGACTTCTCCAGCAGATAGTCTATATCCATAGAGCCTTTGTGAATCTTATAAATTCTATATGCCCATTCATAATCAAAAACAGAATTAAATTGATAATAATTGTTCAAACGATTAATAATCAGATCTTCAAAGCCGATTACATAAATCTCCCGACCGCTAATCAGCTTAATACGCGACAACCTATCTAGAGAAACTTTAGGGTCTAAGCTAAAGATATCTACCCCTACATCTATTGCCTCGCTATACCAATACCTACCTGCCATAACGAGCTCTAGCTTGTCTAAGATTGACTTCAATAAGTTACTGTTTTTCACCATTATATCAATATCGTCAATATGATAACCACTTCGGGTATATATTTCTATAGCTAAACCCCCAGTTACAATTGGTTTAATTTTATGCTCAGACATCATCTCTGTAATTATGCCGACAAATTCTATACAGGCAGCCATTTTTTTCTTTCTAACGGCTAATTTAGAGATTTCCTTTTTTAAGTCCACATAGCTTTTCATCATGCCAACCACCTCTAGATGTCCCATTCCATTCCCCATTCACGGGGCCCCAACTCTATAATTTTACCTTGTCTAACCAACTTGCTCCAATTATTAGTGCTAATTAACGCTAATAATTTTTCCCTTTTATTTTTACAACTATTACGCCGTTTAATAATTACTCTATCTGAACGTTGAGCCAGAATCGCTTTATTAATCTTAATAAGTTGGGATCTACTTGGCTTTAGATCTTTCATTGTATATTCCCGCATTGATCTCCTCCGGCATTAAACCTAACACACTAATGAATCTTAATATTACTACTAAATTCTATCAAAATATTGGTACTTAGCAAGCCTCTTTCTTTAATAATTCGACAAATTTTTTTTCTTTACCAGGCCCAGATCCTTTTGCAAGAACCGACTGCCAAGGGCCCGAAATTTAAGGGGTTCTCCACTAACATAGTATTTATGTTGAGGCTGCGTATTTTTCGCTAATAAACCTAAGTCCCGCAAAATTTCAGCCGCCCTACTTACCGTTTCTCTGGCTGGATTAATCACTTGTACCTTAGGACCTACTATACGGTCAATAACCGGCAACAAAAAGGGATAGTGGGTACAGCCGAGGATCAAACTATCTACACCTTTTTCCTCTAAAGGTCTATAGTAATCCCTTACCGCATCATAAACCGCAGGACCGTCTACTTCTCCAGCCTCCACTAAAGGAACGAAAAGGGGACAGGCCACTGCTGTTAATTGGATCTCAGGCCTTTTTTCTTTAATTAAGCGTTGAAAAGCACCGCTATTAACAGTAGCTTGGGTTGCGAAAACACCGACCTTTCCGTTGGCAGTTTCCGCCAGAGCTTTATCAACTCCCGGTTCAATCACACCTACTAAGGGTACAGAATATTTCTGCCTTAGCATATCATAGGCTAGTGATGTACTTGTATTACAGGCGATAATCACAGCTTTACAGCCTCGTTCTACTAAAAAATGGGTAATTTGATCAGCAAACTGTCTTAATTCTTCTGGTTCCCGGGGTCCATATGGTACATGGGCTGTATCAGCAAAATATATGTAGGATTCCTGAGGTAGCTGTTGGAGCATTTCCAAAATAACAGTTAAACCGCCGACCCCTGAATCAAATACACCAATAGGAGCATTAGGACTTATCTTTTTCAACCTCATCGCCTCTAGTCTTTCTTTTTATTAAGCCGCCATCATTTAACAAATTAAAACTGTTGCAAAAAACTCCACCCTTGGTCATTTTCGCATCAAATACCGTTAGAAAAGCACAATCATCCCATTCATCTACAAGCTTGCGCAGCTTCGGTAATCTACGACGTGCCAAGATTACCTGCAAAATATATCTTACTCCCTCTCTGCCTTGTCCTTCAATGATTGTAACGCCATAACCCTGTTTCCGTAATAACTCAGTTAAGGCTAAGGGCTCTTTGAGAGTTATTATCTGAACCGTCAATACACCTACAGCTAATTTTTCTTCTAGAGTTCCGCCTACAATATTACCTGTAGCAAAACCGGCAGCATAAACTAACAATGCAAGAGGATTATCTAGACTAGAGAAGATCTTATTAAGAGCTATGATATAAATTATCACCTCAAAGAAGCCGAAAGCTGCAGCATAAAGCTTCCGTCCTCGAACTAACATAATTGTCCGCATTGTTCCCAAAGACACATCAAAGATTCTTGCTACAAAGATAAAAAGAAAACCTAGTACAGTATCCCACATATGCTACCTCCTCTCTCTATGGTCTTATTATAAACCATATACTAACCGAGGCAAGAAGAAAACTCCCGCTTTTATGACGGGAGTTGAAAATATTTTATAGTATTATGCTTTTTATTGTTCAAAGTATGCTCTTATCCCCTGGAATATTCCTTCGGCTAATTTCTGTCGGAAAGGCTCTTGGCCTAAAAGAATTTCCTCCGTAGGGTTAGAAAGAAAAGCCGTTTCCACTAAAACTGAAGGTACACGTGTTTCTCGTAAAACCGCATAATTTCTTTCTATGACTCCTCGATCCTGACGCCCTACAACTCTTACCAATTCTCTTTGGATCATTATGGCCAACTTCTGTCTGTTGTAACGCTGACTTGCCAAGACAGGGTTACTAGCCGGAGCATAATAGAAAGTTGTATGTCCAGAGAGACCTCTATTGTTATTAGAGTCAGCATGAATACTTACAAAAATATCTGCACTGTTATTGTTAGCTACAGCCGCTCTACCAGCTAAACTCAAATTGGTACTGTATGTATGAGTCATGAGAACCCTGGCTCCTGCATTCTCTAAGAGGTTTTTTAGTTTTAAAGCTACAGCTAGGTTCACAGTTCTCTCCTGTAGCCTAGTGATAGGCCCTATAGCTCCTGGGTCTAACCCACCTCCAGATTGGATACTAGAGTGACCGGGATCTAATACTATCAACTTACCAACCAAGCTTTGCTGCATATCAGCTTCGATATTAAGATAGGCTGTATTCTTACTCGTATCAAATTCAGTACTTATCCCAGGAGTAAACACACAAACTAAGGTAATCAAGGTTTTATTACCCTGAGGCATAATCTTAATATTTTGGATGCCTAAGCGGGTAAGATTACCATTATAATTTATATTTGTGGTTCCATCTAACTGTAGGGAAATAGTCTTTGTAGCTTTATCGATTGTTGCTATGGACTCATTTTGTTGCCAACCTTCTAAAGCTATAACAGGCCTACCGGCTGATTCTAAGATGCGGAAATTCTTACCCTCACTTAATGGGGCAAATAAAACTTCAGTTCCGCCGCCTCTTGAAGGAGCAGGTTCATTGTAAGCCGTCGTCAGCCAAGAAGCAATCCATCCTGTGGAGCCATTTCCTAAACTAACCTGAAACCAATCTCCAGACTTTGCTAATACAGATAACATGTCCCCCCGCCTAACCTGCTTCAGTACAGGGGCACTCAAATCACCAGCTGAACGGATATTAACCACATTCCCGGTAACCACCACTTGGGAAGATTGAGCTTCTGGCGTTGGGGTCGGTGTCGGAGGCGGTGTTGGCATGGGTGTTGGCGTAGGTGCCGGTGCGGTCTTTTGTTCGACAACCAACCAACCTGCAATCCAGGCTTGTACACCATTATTTGTTATTACCTGATACCAATCATCCTTACTCTGTACAGCAGTAAGAATATCACCTTTCTTAACTTGTGATACTCTAGCATAGCTTGTACTAGGCCCCTTCCGTAGATTAACCACAGTACCCTGGACAATAAGTTTCTTACCGGATGTTGCCTGGACAGTAAAATAATCACCACTTATCCAGCCTTCTTGCCCATTATTGAGGCGGATCTTTACCCAGCCATCATTTTGGGCCAAAACTATATATGACTCACCACGTTTAACCTTGGTGAGAATTTTATTATTGGTTCCTGGGCCGCTTCTGATATTAACAACATTACCAGTCACTACACCCAATTCCCCTGCCCATACAGGTATGCTTGTCAGCAAAAGGCAGAGAACAATCAGGAAGCAAACAATTTTCTGCAAATTGGGTGTCCGTTTTTTCACGTCTTCACCTCCTTTCATTATATTTCCTGGTCCTTCTTAATTCGGCTAAAGACTACAAAATTCCTGCAATATCTTTGTGGTAATTAATAACTTCCATAAATTCCGACCAACAATACGAAAAAGAAGTGCCGGGATAGGTACATGGCACTTCTTCTTAACTCTTATATACTATTTATCTTTTACCTTTATAAAAGGGTTACTACCTGATTAAGCTGGTGTTTCTAGCCAGATTATCATCAATCTCCACATAGCCTAACAAAGTATCAACCTTCCTACCATCAATCCTAAATTCAACTCTCTCGACAGTAGGGAACTGGGTTAATGTGTTTACAACAGAGTAAACTGCCAATTCTTCGGCCTTAGCATTAGCCGGCAGATCACGGATTAGATCGCCGTTAAAATCAACAATAGCTAAGCCGTCTGTTTTAATATTAATATCCAAGAGTCTAGTTGTCACAGGCAAAGTTGGTTGCAAATTAGCCTGAAAGGGTCCTTTTATTAGCTCTTCTATACAGGCTCGGCCTATACCTTCTACCTTGGCAATTTGTCGTTCTTCAGCTACTAATTGCTCCCCACCGGCATCTGCAAAATAAAGAGTTACTGTCCGCAGTTCATCGGTTGTTGAGATACTAGTGGGAGATTCGATTATAACCGTAGGTGAAGAAAAGTCTGTCGGCTCATTCTCCGCTTCGTTAAAGCTCTCTTTGAGAGATGAAAGCTTAGCCGAACACCCTGACAAGAATATGGAGGCTATTAATATAATGATTAAGATTGACGCTGCCTTTTTCATCTTTTTTCCTCCCTTCCAATGCAAATACTATTAAATGATATTGAGAAGGAAGGAAAATATGACATCAACTTTTCAGCTAGGGCTCACTTTCTTCCTTTGCTGAACTTGAATCATTAAGAGCTTCAGACGCAACAGGTGAACTAGGCTGGTTTGTATCATTTACTGAACCAGTATCATCGGGTAAAACTGTATTCCCAGATGGGCTGATATCCTTAGATAAATCAGGATCATTAGCTGTAGTCGTTAAACTATTCTCTAGCTGAGGTCCTCCGCTGCCGCGGCGGTGACGTAAGTACATGATCAGCAAGGCCGCTCCTATAGTTAACCCACTTACTAGTTGAGCAACTCTGATATCACCTAACATCAGACTATCAGTCCGCAATCCTTCAATAAACAGGCGGCCGACTGAGTAAAGGGCGGCATAGTTTAAGAAAACGTCTCCTTTTTTGATAGTTTTTCGTCTCCTAAGCCAAAGGAGAAAAGCAAAAACCAGCAGATTCCAGATGAATTCGTATAAAAAGGTAGGATGACGATAGGCCCCGTCAATATACATAGCCCACGGCACATCGTTGGGACTAACCTCATAGCCATAGGCTTCCTGGTTAAAGAAATTTCCCCAACGTCCGATAGCCTGCCCCAGAATTATGCTGGGAGCAACAATATCCAGGCCCTGCCAGAGATTATATTTATACCTGCGTAGCATCAGACAACCTACTATAACTCCTAAGATTATCCCACCGTGGATGGCCAAACCACCTTGCCTGGTGAAGAATATTTCTTTAGGAAAGCGGCTGTAATAATCCCACTTAAAGATAACATAATAGAGGCGGGCCCCGATTAAAGCACTAGGAATAACAGCTATCACAACATTAAGGAACTTGTCCTCATCCCAGCCTTGCCTTTTGGCTTCCCTTAAGGCCAGAATAGTACCAATTAAAAAGGCTGCAGCAATTAAGAGACCATACCAACGGACTTCAAGATTTCCAATAGTAAAAGCAACAGGATTAATATCCATAGTTATACCCCTTACCACACAAAATGTTCCAGATAATATAAGTAGGCAACTTAAAGGGCATAAACCCTTTCACCATCGAGTACATTAATACCGGCTTTCTTGATTACATCGATAGCTTCCTCGGGGTTTTCTACCCGGATAATGACCAGGGCATCCTTAGAAATACTTCCCAAGAAAGCGTACATATATTCTACACTGATACCAGCCTGATCTAATTTCTCCAGGGCAAGCCCTAAGGCACCTGGTGTATCACTTACCTCAATGGCCAGCACATCAGTAATCTGAGTAACTAAACCTTTAGCAGTTAAAATCTCGTAGGCTTTATCCGGGTCATTGACAATTAGACGCAATACCCCAAAATCAGTAGTATCAGCAATAGATAGGGCTCTAATATTTATTTCGGCTTCACCAAGGATTTTGCAGACATAAGCCAGACGCCCTTTTCTGTTCTCCAAAAAAATTGAGATTTGTTTAACCATAGCTGCACCCCCTATATTCTTCTTTTATCAATAACTCTTTGAGCTTTGCCTTCACTGCGGGGAATAGAATGGGGTTCCACCAGTTTAACTTTTGCTGAGATACCCAGTTCTGATTCTATTTTATGTCTGATCATATTCTCTAAATCTTCCAAGCCACGTACTTTGTCAGTAAACATTCTCTTGCTAACCTCAACCTGTA
>JAPXME010000053.1:0-2996 GCA_033809185.1 Clostridiaceae bacterium | reverse complement strand
TACTTCCAACTCATCCATGCTGCCAACCCGATCAACGATCAGTAAATAATGAGGCTCTGTTTCACCAATATTAAGCAGTACCGTTTCAATCTGAGACGGAAAGACGTTAACACCACGAATAATCAACATATCATCAGTCCGACCCATAACCTTGTGCATCCTTATGTGAGTCCGTCCACAGGAACAAGGTTCTTTAATCAGATAAGTAATATCTTTTGTACGGTAACGAATAATTGGGATACCCTCTTTAGTTAAACTCGTGAATACTAATTCACCTTTTTCGCCGAAAGGTAAATTTTCTCCTGTATCAGGATCGATAATTTCCGGAATAAAATGATCTTCGAAAATGTGTAAGCCATCCTTTTCCTGACATTCACTGGCAACCCCTGGACCAATTACCTCCGAAAGGCCATAGATATCAATGGCACTAATCTGCAATCTTTTCTCGATCTCTTGTCTCATTCTTTCTGACCAAGGTTCAGCCCCAAAAATTCCGTATTTTAATTTGAACTTAGATCTATCTAATTTCAGTTCCTCCATAGTTTCTGCGATATAGACTGCATACGACGGAGTACAAGCTAAAACTGTGGTGCCGAAATCCTCCATCAGCATTAATTGCCGCTGGGTATTGCCGCCAGATGACGGAATAACCATAGATCCTATCTTTTCAGCACCGTAGTGCGCCCCTAAACCTCCAGTGAATAGTCCATAGCCAAAAGCTATTTGGACCACAGAATCTTTAGTAACCCCACCGCAAGTCATAGTCCGAGCCATTAATTCAGACCAAGTATTGAGATCCCCTCTAGTATAACCAACAACTGAAGGCTTACCTGTTGTCCCCGATGAAGCGTGTACCCTGATAATCTGAGACATAGGCACTGCAAACATCCCAAAGGGATAAGTATCCCTTAAGTCTTGCTTTTCGGTAAAGGGCAATTTCTGCAAATCAGCTAAGCTCTTAATATCACCAGGTTCAAGACCTATTTCCTGAAACTTCTGCCGGTAAAAAGGCACATTATAATAAACATTCTCTAAAAGTTTTTGTAAACGCTCCAGTTGTAATTCTTCCAACTGTTCCCGGGGCATACATTCATAATGCTTATTCCAAAACACCTATCCACACCTTCTTTTGTAAAATTCTATGAAATTAAGTATATGGTAAATTACCCATACCAGCAAGCTAAATCTATTTTACTAAAAAACATTATTATTATTTAATTTAAGTTGTTAGCTTCTATTATAATATTATTAGTTTAATTCTGAGCACAAATATTTGTAGATTTATGTCATTAGGTAATAATAAGATTAATGCAGTAATGAGGTGGTCTAATGAAAAAATTAAAATCTTACTTAGGAATTGTTATTGGGGCCTTTATCTTTGCTTTTGGCTTAAATTACTTTATCATTGCCAACGGCTTAGCTGAAGGCGGATTTACTGGGGTCTCCTTAATAATCCACTATATAACTAATTGGCCGGTGGGCTTAATTCTGTTGGTTATTAATATCCCCTTAATAATCCTAGGTTGGTGGAAATGGGGCAAGGTATTCCTCTTTAAAACAATCATCGGAGTAGTCATGGTCTCTGTGGCAGTTGATCTTACTAAAGGGCTATCTTTACATACCAACGATTTACTGCTTGCCTCCTTATACGGTGGCGTGCTTTCTGGCATAGGAATCGGGATAGTGCTCAGAAGTGGTGCAACCACTGGCGGGGTAGATATTATAGCCCGTTATTTCTTTGAAGAAAAGGGATTCGGTATCGGCAAGACTTATTTTATCTTTGATTTGCTTCTTTTAGGTTCTGTGGCCTTCCTCTTCGGTTTAGAAGTCGCCTTATACACGCTGGTAACCGTCTTCGTCTTTTCCCTAGTAGTAGATCGGGTCATTGACGGATTTGATAAAGCAAAAGCTGTAATAATTATCTCCAGCGAGTCCCAAGCCATTGTACAGGCGATTACCAAGGAGCTTGACCGGGGTATTACTATAATCAAAGGCCTAGGTGGATACACCAAGGCCGAGAAGGAAGTACTCTATGTAGTTGTAGGCTGGTATCAAGTAATAAGCCTGAAAAAAATAATCCGCCAAATTGATCCCCGCGCCTTCGTAATCGTTAATGATGTCCATGAAGTCTTAGGTGAAGGCTTTAAATCTAGCAGTGAATTGGGAGAGACAAATACTAAATAGTCTTCTGTATTATCTGTAATATAGACCGGCCAGTTTCATTTGCTTTGTAAAGGAAATTGTGTAGGTAAAGGTCTTAATTTCATATTTTGCCTTGGCAATAACTACGGCAAACTCTTCTTCACTGGCTTTATCTTTCGTACCACCAAGGCTCATTTCCGTTACCTCCTGAAATTCCCCGCCTTCAGCTATAGCTTCAAATATTTGCTCTAACACATCGTCAGTAAGGGCCTGTTTCATTTGCACAGTACAAATTTCCTTAAGACCTTCTGAATCCTGATTATTAATGAGAGCGATAACATTTTCAGCGGCACTTCTTACTTCGTCCTCATTAAAATCTTCAGATAGTTTCTGGCTACCGCAGCTAGTAAGTAAGGCTACGCATAACATTGCAACAAAGACCAAACTACTTAATGCTTTAAACCGCAGTTTCATTATTATCCTTCCTCCTTTGGATATAATATCTTTTTGAGTAATAGATGTAGAATATCATTACCACATCTATTAGTGCTAACGCTCCCTCTATTAATATTACTGAATTAGGCAAGGGCGATAAAAAGGGAATCAAGGAATTTACCAGACCATGAATTGCAATGGCAATCAGCAAATATAAAAGCCTTTGTTTCTTTTGAAAGCCATTCCATACCACAATAGTTAACGCCACATGCAGGATAATGGCTAAAAACCTTTCTAAGATTGCTACACCTAGTTGAGATATGGGAGCTATCACAAAAGCCGGACCTAGTATAATAAGGGCTTCAGCTATCCCATGACCTAAACCAAAGATTATCGGTTGTGAAATTGCACTTTCTCTG
>JAPXME010000052.1:0-10708 GCA_033809185.1 Clostridiaceae bacterium | reverse complement strand
AATAAATATACGGAAGCAGCTTTACTTCCCAATGAGTAATAAGAACCCCACCCGTCAACGCAATCGGAGATTGCTGACGGGTCCCGGGAACCTTGTTATTCCATAATAAGAACCCCACCCGTCAACGCAATCGGAGATTGCTGACGGGTCCCGGGAACCTTGTTGTATTCACAATAAAGAGGTAAAGGCATAGGGAAGAAAAGGGGGCCTTTCAACTGCCAGTCTTCTGATGTTTATTGTTTGCCGACGGGCAGTCGAATTGTCCCCCTTGTCTTGTTCAGGCTCATCTCCAATGTCTCCTTTTATCAGACCTCTTGACTAAAATGTTGAGGAAGGGCTAAGCTAGGTTTATGGTAACAGTGGGGATGAAGCTCCACAATCCATTTTTTATTGGTATTATAAGTGATGTTTTTTGTTTTTTCCCCTTTTTTAATGAGGGAACCGCATTTTAAGCAATAGACTTCCTTGGCTGCCTGGCCATTAGTGATGGCTATTTCTGTGTTGGACCATTTTTGCCAGCTTTTCCAGCCGCTTTTACATAATTCTGCTCGGCTGTCAAAATCAGCGACGATCCATTTAAAAAGGCGATGGAAACCAAAGGCGTATTTGGCGTGCTGTACAAAGTTTTTTGGTAAACCTAATTCTATAACATATTGGCTGAAGGATTCTTCTACCTTTTCTTGGAGTGGGCCTTCTATTTTAGTGCTTTCCCATTGATAACCTTCTCGGGTGAGCCAGTGTCTTAGTTCGTCGAAAATATAACTACGGCAGACCCGAATCGGTTCATCTGTAGTGACCTTTAATTTGTGGAAGGCCTCCTGGATGATTTTTATTACATAGAGCTGATATTTCTTTTCTTGAAACTGGGGTTCCTGAAATAAGCTTAAGGGAATCAAGTCAAAGATATATTCTTGTGTTTCGCTGCGGAGAAGACCGATTCCGGTACCTCCGATTAAGCTTCCGCTTCCGGCATCATCTATCTCAATCATTATTTCACCTCTGTTTTAGTATGGATAGCGGCCGCCTTTAATATTAACCTTTAGGCAAAATCCTATATTAGAAGTTAAAACTGCCAGATAGAAAAGGAATAAATTGCGATCTTAAACTTTACCAAGTATAATGTAGATAACTTACGCTTTCAGAATAGAGAAAATATGCTTTCGTAATTATAGGGAGCGGTTAAGGGAGGCATACTGTTGAAATTTGAGTTTATTGATGGAGAACTTTGGGGCAAGATGATAATTGCCGCCAGTAAATATCTTGAAAAACGTAAGAGTATGGTAGACTCCTTGAATGTTTTCCCTGTACCAGATGGTGATACAGGAACTAACATGAGCTTAACATTAGGTTCAGCTGCTAAAGCAGTAACGCAAAAAAAAGAATCAAAAGTAGGTGATTCTGCCAATACAGTTTCCTATGGGGCTCTAATGGGAGCAAGAGGAAATTCCGGGGTAATCCTTTCTCAATTATTGTCTGGTTTTGCTAAACTGGCGGATGGGAAAGAGATTCTCGGTGCTGTAGGTCTGGCTGAAGCTCTTGACAGTGCAGTACAAACTGCTTACCAAGCAGTGATGAACCCTGTAGAGGGTACTATTTTAACTGTCTCCAAAGGGGCTGCCCAAGCTGCGGCAACAGAAGCCGCTAAGGCTGAGGCCACTGTTACTACTGTTTTGGAGGCTGCTTTAAATGGAGCGAAAGAAACTTTGGCACTTACCCCTAGTATGTTGCCTGTCTTAGAACAAGCGGGAGTAGTTGACGCTGGAGGACAAGGCTTCGTCTTCATCTTAGAAGGGATGTTGCAGGTACTTAACAGTGAGGAGGATCTGGAAATTGAGTTTGAACCAGTAGCTCCGGTCCAACAAGCCACTGCTGAATTTGATGTTGTACCAGAAACATCTATTAAATATCAGTATTGTACTGAGTTTCTTCTCAAGAAGAAGGATGAGGATTTGCAATTGGATGCCATCAGAAGCTTCCTCAGTGATAAAGGTGATTGCCTCTTAGTTGTAGGTACTCCGGAAACGACCAAAATACATATCCATACTAATAATCCTGGTCAGGTCTTGGAGTATTGTGTTGAAAGAGGGTCCCTGCATGAGATTAAAATCGATAATATGAGTGAGCAGAACCAGGAAATGCAGATGAAGGCCAGAGCTGTTAAGCATATTGGAATAATTGGGGTTACAATGGGAAGTGGTCTAGAGGATATTTTCAAGAGTTTAGGCGTTGATGTCGTTATCAGCGGAGGCCAGACTATGAATCCCAGTACTCAAGATTTTCTAGATGCTATCGATAAGGTTTTGGCCGAAGAGGTATTGATCTTGCCGAATAACGGGAACGTTATCCTGGCGGCAGAGCAGGCAGTAAAAGTGGCTAATAAGCCCGTACAAGTTGTAAAGACCCGCAGTATTCCTCAAGGGATAGCAGCCTTAATGACCTTTAATGGTGAAGTTGACTTAGAGGAAAATGCTCAGAGGATGCAGGAAGCTAGTCAGCAGGTGGTTACAATAGAGATTACCTATGCAGTTAGGGATGCCCAGTATGAGAGCCATGAGATTAGTAAGGGACAGATTATGGGCTTAGTCAACAATAAGTTAGTTCAGGTGGGTGACGAGGTTAATCAGCTTGTGGAAAACCTTGTGGCTGAACAACTAAATGATGATTATGAGCTAATGACGATTTATTACGGAGAAGATATTAAAGAAGCAGAAGCTAAGCAATTAGTAGAAGATCTCTCCGAAAAATATCCTGACGTGGACTTTGAATTACATTATGGTGGACAACCTTTATATTATTATTTGATATCATTAGAATAGAGCAAATAAAGATTTAATCTGTCTGAGATATACCTATAGAAAAAACACAGGACAAACCTGTGTTTTTCTTTCCATATTCTATACTAGCTGGCCAATGGATACGCAGTTAGTTGTCGGTGTGATAGGAGGTGGGTTTGTGTCGGGAATAGATATTGTAGTGAATAGTCTGATCTCAACAAGAAAAAACTTAGAGGTTCAGGACGCCCGAACCAGTGAGCACTTTTCTGTAGGTGATAAGTTAGAGGCTCAAGTTATCGCCAAGGAAGGAGATAGTTTTTTGCTCCAATGGGCGAAGGGGCTTTTTCAGGCTCAATCAGATCTTGAACTAACGGTTGGTGAAAAATTATTCCTCTTAGTGACGGAACAAAAGGACGGTTGTACTTTCCTTAAAATGCAGCTTCCTGAAAGTTATGAGGAGTATCAGCAGGGAAAAAAGGGAAAAAATGGCGATCAAGTGCAGAAGGATAGTGGGCTAGCTAATTTATCCCTCATCAAACCTGACGCTAAGAATATCAAAGGAGGTCAATATTTACAAGGTCGGGTTCAGGCCTCAACAGAGGACCTCTTGTTAGTCAATACCAGGGAGGGCGTATTGACAGTTAAATCAGCTAATCCTCTAGCAGTTGGGACAGAGCTAATATTGTTAGTTTTAGAAAATCCCACAGATGAAGGTGAAGCCCAAATACAACTGTGGCCGCAGTCAACTGAAGGAACTAATAAACCTGAAATTGCTAAAATGACGCAGCAAACCGGTACTCAGACGAATAATCTATCTAATCTATACAACGACAAGGTAGAGATTATTAATAATCGGACTGGTGATCTACAAACGCCTAATGCTCAAGGCTCAAGCCCACAAGCTCTTGGTAATCAAATTAGGGATAGCCAAAGCACTCCTATAACCATCAGTCAGACTGCCAATACTCAGGCCCAAGAGCCTCAAGCTGTAAATATTCAAAGTATTAATGCTGAGAATATAAATACTCAAATGATCAATCCCCATTCTACATTATCCCTGGGTAATTCGATAATGGCTAAACTTTTGTTGGAAGGTGGAGGCGGGCTTCTGCCTGGGAGTATCGTTACTGTTACTGTCAAGGACAAAGCCGGCCAGTATTACCTTATAGAGATAGAGGGAAAAGAATACTTTTTGGAATCTGATACAGAGCTGTTGGTAGGAGGAAAGCTACAGCTTATGACCAAGGAAACTGTAGGCAATAGAATCAGTCTCCAAAGGCCTCTACCCCAGCAGGGTAGGCATGACCAGCCGATAGAAAAGATTAAACCCTTGGCTGCCAGATATGGCTTTCAAGGCGAAAAGGAGATTAGCCAGCTAGTTGAAAAATTAGCTCAGTTACCGGTAGATCCGCAGACAGCAGTCCGTTATCTCTTGGACCCTCATCTTGCTACAGCTGTGATTATCCCTGCTCCCCAGAAGGAACTGGAGGAAACGAAAATAGAGGTCAAGAAGTACAAGGAATCATGCAACGGGCAAAAGGTCTGGGAGGTAAGTCTAGATCTTGATTTTGCTCAACTGGGCTCTATGGAGATCGTGCTTAAACTTATAGACGGTAAGATATATACTAGGTTATGGGCTAAAGAGCCTTCCACAGAGCTTTTATTGCGTGAAAGGCAAAAGGAATTAACTGCATTATCTACAGTAATTGAAATTGTCGCCGCTCAGGCTGGACCGTTGATTCCCAGGGAACCTACGGAGAATATCGATTTGAAGGTGTGAGGGAAATGGCTGAAAAACGTCAGGCTGTAGCCTTGCAATATGATAAAGCTAATGCTAAAAAAGGGGCTCCCCGGGTTGTTGCAGTAGGTGAAGGCCGGTTAGCTGAGAAGATTATTGAAATAGCCCAGGAGCATAATGTGCCTCTTTATGAAGATGTGCAGGTAGTAGCTCGTTTGGTTAAGGTTTCCCTTGGTGATGAGATACCAGCAGAACTATACCAAGCTGTAGCTAAGATTCTCTTTTTCCTTTATCAATTGGATGAGGAAAAGCAGCAAAGCAAAACATCTTCCAGATAAATGAATGTTCACAACACAGCGGACAGTCCCCTTGTCTGTTAGGACGTATAATGAAGCATAACGAGAACCAGATTACCGATTGCTCACCTGGAAATGTCTAAACTCATACCTTAAGAATTAGCTTATCGGTCTAAATTCGCCGTCCGTGGCTCAATTCTCCCTACCCGGCACGTCCTGTGCCGGATTAAGCATTCTTGCGGTATTTCGTTAAGACATTTTCGCCAGGCTTGTCAAAGGTAATCCTGTTCTCGTTATGCTTGCATTTTCTCCAACAAAGGATAACCGTCCGTTGCGTTGCTTTCTGGGTGATTTTTATTGTAGGCTTCCAACCAACAGATTTTTCACCAGTTCCTCGTCGGGGTTAACATAGACTGTATGCTGATTGTTATAGTTAACCATGCCGGGTTTGGCACCTTTTTGTTTCCAGACATGCTTTCTTAAGGTGTAGTCTACCGGCACCTGGCTGGAATGACGAGCCTTGGAATTGTAGGCGGCTAAGATAGCAGCTGCTTCCATGACCGGATCCGGAATTGGTTTATTCCCAGGATTTTTGATGATGACATGGGAACCAGGTACATTTTTAGTATGTAACCAGGTATCCTCTTTTTGAGCCATTTTCATGGTTAAGAGGTCGTTCTGCTTGTTATTTTTACCGAAATAAATTTCCCAACCTTCATAAATTATCTTGCTAGGCTTACTAGTTTCCTGAGAGGAGCTAGTCTTGCCCTTCTTTTTTACAACAGGGGCTTTTAAGTAGCCGCTTTCCTGTAATTCTTGTTTAATTTCTTCAGCCTCTACCTTTGTTGTTACATTATCCAAGGAGGCTAGCAGACTTTGTAGATACTCAAGCTCTTCTTGGGTATCGGCTAGGTGAATTGCGGCTTGTTTTGCAGCATTACGGGCTTTTTGGTACTTCTTAAAATAATAATTTGCATTATCCATAATAGACAGTGTGTCATCTAAAGGGATTGTTATCGAAGCACCTTCAGGATCATAGTAGTTTACCACTACAGCTTCACTGCCAGGAGAGAGTTGATATTGATTAGCTGTTAGCAGCTCGCCCCAGAGTCTGTATTCTTCTACCCGTTCTCCCTCAAGGATTGATTGGCTTTGAAGAACAGCTTTTTTTTCACAGCGCTCGATTTCTTTTTTAATAGTTGAAAGCAAATTGCCTTTGATTTGTTGCAGAGCATCACTGCGTTTACGGTGAGAGTAGAAATAGTCTAGGGCTTTATTCATAGTGGACATAACTTGGCGGCTTTCGCTAGTAAAGTTGCTCAAGGCTATGGCAGAGTATGTAATAAATCGCTCATTTTCTTTTATTATCTCAGGATGAAACACTCCTTGTTGTATGGCTTGAGCCGCAGTGCTAAAGGCTTGCCAGAGCATATTTAATTCATATTCGCCACAGAATTCTAAGGGCAGATTGGGCTCCAAATTGGCCCGGGAAATCAACTCTGCACAAGTCTGAGGTCCGAAGCCGGCAAAAAGATTCAGATAAATCTTGGATAGTTTCTGCTGCAAAGGCTGATTAAGAATCTTACTTTTGAACTCTTCCTCTCCAATCTCCCAGGGGAGGATTTTGTCTTGTGGAGGGGGAGGAGTGTAAGTTAGGCCGGGCAGTATTTGGCGGTAACTGCTGACGCTTAAGGGTATTCGCCTGATTGAATCAATAATTGTTTGTGTTGAGGGATCAAGAAGGATAATGTTACTGTGTTTTCCCATTATCTCTACGGTTAATTGTCGCTGTACAAGATCCCCTAATTCATCGTAGCTTTCGATGGTTATTTCCAAGATTCGTTCTAATTCAGGTTGATTTATAGAGATGATGCGACCGCCTTCTAAATGCTTACGCAGGACCATGCAAAATAAGGGTGCTTGAGACGGATTTTCTCTAGCTTGACTAGTCAGATAAATGGCTGCTTCCTGGGCTGAACTAGAAAGAAGCAGTCGGTAATTCCCTCCTTTTTGTCGTAAGTGGAGAAGTATTTCCTGCTTAGATGGTTGATATATTTTATCTACACGAGCTCCTGTTAGTTCTTGCCCTAACTCTAAAGCAATGGCTCGCATGACGATGCCGTCGAAGGACATAAGGTTACCTCCCGGATGTTATTCAGTAATACTTTAGTTGTTGTATTAATAAGTATAACTTATCATTTTCGGCAGTCAAAGGGAATAGAATTAATAAGTGAAACTAGCCAAAGGGAGGATCACCATGGAGAGAAATGCTTGGCATACTTTGAGTACCTCAGAAACTATCCTAGAGTTTAAAACCGATCAGAATAAGGGTTTAGACCCGTCTGAAGCTGCACGCCGTTTAG
This sequence comes from Clostridiaceae bacterium, assembly GCA_033809185.1. Classification (GTDB taxonomy): domain Bacteria; phylum Bacillota; class Peptococcia; order DRI-13; family JAPXME01; genus JAPXME01. The sequence continues at coordinate 3,537 of JAPXME010000052.1, read as the reverse complement.
AATTAGTGGGACTTAATCAGCTGATCACTAAAAAGAAAATCTCTCCGTGGGCAATCTTTCTAGGCCAATTCAAAGATATTATGGTCTTGGTCTTAATTGGGGCTACGATTATCTCAGGTATTCTGGGTGAATATGCTGATGCTTTGACTATCTTAGCGATTATTATAATTAATGCCGTCTTAGGTTTTGTCCAGGAGTATCGGGCGGAACAGTCTCTGGATGCTTTGAAAAAAATGGTCGCCCCGGAGGCTAATGTGGTTAGGGGCGGTATAACAATGAAAATACCAGCTAGTCAGATTGTGCCCGGGGATATTGTACGGTTGGAAAGTGGAGATATCGTGCCAGCGGATCTGAGGGTCTGTGAGACAAGTCAGCTGGAGGTTAGTGAAGCGGCCTTAACCGGTGAATCTTTACCTGTAAAGAAAAATGCGGAGTTAGTCTTGGAAGAGAAAGTCTCTCTAGGAGATAGGAAGAATATGTGCTATATGGGTACTGTAATAACCCGGGGTAAAGGGCAAGGAATAGTAGTAGATACTGGAATGCAGACGGAAATGGGACAAATCGCTGGTTATATTGAGCAAGTTGAGGAGGAACAAACTCCCTTGCAGAATAGGCTGGCTCAATTAGGAAAGTGGTTAATCGCCTTCTGCTTTTTGATAGTCGGTGTTGTTGTCGTGGCTGGAATTATCCGCGGTGAAGCTCTGCACCAGATGTTCCTTACAGGGGTAAGCTTGGCAGTGGCTGCTATCCCAGAAGGCCTGCCAGCTATAGTTACAGTCGCTCTAGCTATCGGGGTTCAGAAGATGGTAAAAAAGCAGGCAATTGTCCGTGCTTTACCTGCTGTTGAAACCTTAGGTTGTGCCACTGTAATCTGTTCTGATAAGACAGGGACCTTAACTCAGAATGAAATGACTGTCCGTCGTTATTTTTTAGGCGGTGAATATCTTGATTTCAGTGGTGAAGGTTATGATCCTAGAGGTAAGATCAGTTTTGCCCAGGGCAAGAATCCGGACCCTTTGCTAAAATCTGCAGTGGAAAAAGCTTTTAGGGTGGCGGCTTTATGTAATAATGCTCAGCTTCAACGTGACAAAATTGGGATCGGCGGCTTGTTCCGTCGGCCTAATGAGGGAAGTTGGGGCGTAATAGGTGATCCGACGGAAGGTGCTTTATTAGTTTCAGCAGCCAAGGGTGGAGTTTGGCGGGAAGTTGTGGAGAAAGAAGAAACGAGGGTTTTAGAGATTCCTTTTGATTCAGAACGGAAAATGATGAGTGTCGTGTATGCTTCTAAGCAGAATGGAAGTAGGACCGTGTATAGCAAAGGAGCCCCCGATATACTGTTAGAACGGTGTGCAAATGTATTTTGGCAGGGTAAGGTCCAAAAACTATCGCCTCTTATTAAGAAGCAGATTATGCAGGCTAATGATGAGATGGCTGGCAAGGCCTTGAGAGTATTAGGTTTAGCTTATAAAGAGCTTGAGCCAAAGTTGAGTATGGAAAAAGAAGAAGTACTTGAAAATGATTTGATTTTCTTAGCTTTAGCCGGAATGATCGATCCACCAAGGTCTTCTGCAGTTAAGGCAATCCGGACCTGCCGCAGTGCTGGTATCAAAACGGTGATGATCACAGGGGATCATCAAAATACAGCTGTGGCTGTAGCCCAGGAGCTGCGTATTTTGAATACTGAACGAAGCAAAGTACTTAGCGGGATGGAGTTGGATCAGCTTAGTGATGCTCAATTGAGGAAGATGGTTAATGAGATATCTGTCTATGCCAGGGTTTCCCCAAAGCATAAATTAAGGATAGTAAAAGCTTTGAAGAATGCGGGACATATTGTGGCTATGACTGGAGATGGAGTCAACGATGCGCCGGCTGTCAAAGAGGCTGATATTGGAATTAGTATGGGTAACACAGGAACTGATGTGACCAAAGAAGCCTCAGCCTTGATTTTAGCTAATGATGACTTTGCTACTATTGTTGCTGCCATAAGAGAGGGTAGAATAATTTACGATAATATCAGAAAATTTATCCGCTATCTCCTTTCCAGTAATGTCGGCGAAGTCTTGACTATGTTTTTAGCTACAATAATGGGCTTGCCTTTGCCTCTGATGTCCATTCAGATTCTGTGGATGAACCTGGTTACAGACGGCTTGCCGGCTATGGCTTTAGGCCTTGATGCAGGGGATCCGGATATTATGGAGCGTAAGCCCCGTCATCCCCGGGAGAGTATCTTTGCTCATGGTTTAGTTCGTAGTATTTTAGTTAGGGGTACGATAATTGCATTATCGACTTTAACTGTCTATATTTTAGGATTTTTCCTTGGTGGTAAGGATTTGCACCTAGCTAGAACTATGGCTTTTACAGCTTTAATTTTTTCACAACTCTCTTATGTTTTTGAATGTCGTTCAGAACGTTATTCCATTTTTCAATTAGGATTCTTCACTAATATTTATCTTGTGGGAGCAGTAAGCATATCTGTAATTGCTCAGTTAGCAGTCATCTATATTCCTTTCTTGCAACGAGTTTTTCATACGGTACCGCTGAATCTGTACCATTGGAGTATAATAATTATCTTTGCTGTAGGTAGTTCACTCTTGCAGGGAGTTTATCGTACTGTTAAAATCATGAGCAAGAGTGAAAATCGCTACATAGCAAAAGAAAAGGTTTGGTTACAATGAAATTTACGAAAATGCATGGTCTTGGTAATGACTTCATCTTGGTTGATGGTTTTAGCGAAAAAATACCATCTGATATAAATAATGTGGCCTTAAAACTCTGCCATCGCCATTTCGGCTTGGGGGCAGACGGACTTATTATTGCTCTGCCTTCCACCAAAGCTGATATCCGCATGAAGACCATTAATTCCGATGGCAGCGAAGCTGAGATGTGTGGCAACGGGCTGAGATGTTTTGCTAAATTTGTCTATGAACGTCAGCTGATCTCTCAAAAGAAATTTTCTGTGGAAACCTTAGCCGGCATTATGGGACCGCGCTTGATTATTGAACAGAATAAAGTAACCGGCGTAACAGTAGATATGGGAGAACCTAGCTTTGCTAGGTCTTCTGTGCCTATATTAGGTGAGGGCGGACAAGCTCTAAATGAGCCTTTAAAGGTATTGAACCAGACTTTTTATATTACGGCTATGTTAATGGGGGTGCCTCATACTGTGGTTTTTGTGGATGATTTGGCTAATTTTCCGGTGGAAAAGTATGGCCCAGCTTTAGAAGACCACCCAATATTTCCCAGGAAAACTAATGCAGATTTTGCCCAGGTGCTATCTAGAAATGAGATTAATTATCGTGTCTGGGAGAGAGCCGCGGGTCTTACTATGGCCTGTGGTACCGGTGCTTGTGCTGTATTAGTAGCTTCAGTATTGAATAACAAGACAGAACGTCAGGCTAAGGTGCATCTGCCCGGTGGCAGCCTAGAAATATCCTGGGCGGAGAATAATCATGTCTATATGACAGGCCCAGCGGTGACAGTTTACTCCGGTCAAGTCTTAGAAGAAAGCTTACTCAGTTGATCTGAATAAGCTAAGGT
>JAPXME010000051.1:4650-10732 GCA_033809185.1 Clostridiaceae bacterium | reverse complement strand
AACCTAATCTCTAAGGTGACATTTTCACAGCACAATTTGCTATGTTTTATGTGACATTTTCACAGACGTTTGACAGCCTAAAAATACACATTATACTTGTCATACCTATAGATTTCCATGCCGGGCCTAGCTACTCTCCTCCAATATTATCTGCTATAATTAAGGTTAATTTGCAAACAATCAAACAGGAGATGGTAGTATGTTATTGGAGAAAGAACGCTCCAAGGTTATCGAGGTGGCTCAAAAGGCTTTGAAACAAGGGTTGGTGCTCCTGACAGGTGGCAACTTTAGTTTGCGGGATCCTCAGACTGGGTATATCTGCCTTACACCTAGCGGTATGAGCTATCCAGAGCTTAAGCCCGAGGATATTGTAGTTATAGATGTCAATGGTCAGGTAATTGAAGGCCAACGCAAGCCATCTATTGAAAAGGCTCTTCATTGTATGGTTTATCAAAAGAGAGCAGATGTATTCGGGGTCTGTCATACTCATTCCCAGTACGCCACGGCTTGGGCGTCAGTGGAGGAAGAATTTCCGCTGATTTTGGCAGAACTAGCCTTTACTCTCGGTGATAGCTTAAAAACGGCCCCCTTTCGTCCTATGGGTTCTCAGGAATTAGCCGAAGTTACTGTTGCCACCTTAGGAGAGAGCAAGGCCGTTCTGATGTCTAATCATGGGCAGTTAGCTGTAGGTTCCGATTTGGATCAAGCTTTTGCCAATGCTTTGGTAGTGGAGGAAGGCGCTAGAATAGCTAGCTATGCTAATGGCTTAGGCCGGCTCAAAACCATCTCGGCGGAGGAGGCTCGCAGCTTACAAAACTGGATTGCTGAAAATTACGGGCAGAAAGAAGAATAACAAAAACCCGGATTGCCATTCCTCAACTGGAAATGTCTAAACTTGAACCGTAAGAAATCATTTAGCAGTCGAAATTCGTCATCCGTGGCTCAGTTCTCCTTGTCCGGCACTTCCTGTGCCGGACTAAATGATTTCTAGCGGTTCTTCGTTAAGACATTTTTACCAGTTTCGTCAAGACAATCGGGTTTTTGTTATTCTTCTTTTTAGGGTGAAAGAAAAAAACGGCTTACCGATTTCACGCCTGAAAGTGTCTAAACACGGACTGAATAGCTTTGGATTAGTTTCCCAGAGCTATTTTTTTGTCTGAAAAAGGCGAAAGAAATTGGAAAATATTTGCAGGAAAATACTGGATAGAAGGAGAATAACTACTTACCCTAGGTAAAATATGGAATAAGGAGAGCTTATGGCTAGAATACCGCTGATAATTGCTGACGAAGACCCGGATTTTCTGCATAGTTTGAGCAGTTATTTGTTGGAGGATTATGGACAAACCTTCGATGTACTCACTTTCAGCCAAGTAGAATATCTTGATGATTATTTGACTGAGCAGGCGAGAACAGGAATATTGCTGATATCTCCCGCTATGCTCCAGACTGAGACAATTATGCAGCCGGGGCTATTGCGGATTTTACTTAGTAACGAGGCCGGCCAGCTTGAACCTGAGTCCAGACTGGGCCGTGCGAACCCTGAGTGCGGACAGATCTTTAAGTATCTTAGTGGTCCCGAGTTAGTAAAAAGTATTATGGCAATCCTTAGTGAAAGTGAGAATTGTCTGAGTTCAGTCCTTTCTACTTCCAAAAAAACCAGTATAACTGCCATTTACTCTCCGGCAGGGGGTGTAGGTAAGACCACAATAGCTCTTGGTTGTGCTTTACAAACTGCCTGGGAAGGGAAAAAAGTCTTTTATCTCAACTTAGAAGGTTCACCCTCCACAGGACTTTTCTTTGAAGAAGTGCAAGGAGAGGGCCTTGCCACGGTACTTTATTATCTTCAAGCAAAAAAGGAAAATGCCAGCCTGAAAATCAAGGCTTTGATTAATACCGATTTAGGAAGCCAGATCGATTATTTTGCCCCTACCGAAAGTGGCTTAGAGTTGGATGAAGAAGGGATAAATGCCCTGCCTGAACTCTTTAACTTTCTTCGTAATTCCTGTGATTATGATCTTATTTATGTAGATCTCGGCAATGAGATTAATACCAATTTCTTTAGAGCCTTAGATATCTGTGATTTTATTTTACTGATTAATACGCCTGATCCAGTATGTAGATTAAAGGTTGAATTATTTGGTGCAGAATTGAAACGTTGGGCTGCTCGTCAAAAATCCACAATTATAGAGCGGGTCTATAGCTTATGGAATAAGTGGGAGGAAGTGACACCTCAGGAAAAAGAGCTTGAGTTGAACAGCCTTAATAGACCTAACAGCTTTATTGGCCAGGAATTGCCAGTCAAGATTCCTCTGGTTCAGGATCTCCTTTTAGTACAAGGCAATCGCTACAGGTTAGATCTCAACGGAAAGTTCGGCACAGCCCTTTATCAAGTACGGGCTAATTTGCAGAAACAGCCTGGAGGTTAAGATGGATAAGCAAGAACGTATCCAACTAGTACGGGATATTAAAGCCATAATTAATAATGAGTTGGATTTGAAGAAGGATTCTACTGATGAAGAAATTGAGGAGCTTATAGCCCGGGCAGTATTCCAGAAATCTCGGGAGCTTTATCTCAGTTCTGAAGAAAAGTCCGAATTAATACAGTACATATTCAATGCCATGAGGCGGTTGGATATTATTCAGCCCTTATTGGATGATCCTACTGTGACTGAAATTATGGTCAACGGGCCAGACAATATTTTTATTGAGAGAAAGGGTAGAGTTACTAGACAGAATTTTGCTTTTGAGAGCCGCCAGAAGCTGGAGGATGTTATTCAGTCTATTGTGTCTAAAGTTAACCGTTCGGTAAATGAGGCTTCACCAATCGTTGATGCTAGGCTACAGGACGGTTCTAGAGTTTCTGTAGTTTTGCAGCCGATTGCCCTGGACGGACCAATCCTGACAATTAGGAAATTTCCTGATAAACCATTGACCTTGGCGGAATTAATTGAGTTGGATTCTCTTAGCCAGGATGCTGCTGAGATGTTGCAGGCTATGGTGAAAGCCCGGTTCAACATTTTTATCAGTGGTGGGACAGGCTCAGGTAAAACTACTTTCTTGAATGCCTTATCGAATTTTATCCCGGCCGATGAGCGGATTATCACCATAGAAGATTCCGCTGAGCTGCAGATAATCGGAGTAGAAAATACTGTCCGACTGGAAACCCGTAATGCTAATACAGAGGGAAAGGGACAAATCACCATCCGGGATTTGATCCGCACTTCTTTAAGAATGAGACCTGATCGGATAATTGTAGGAGAGGTGAGGGGGCCTGAGGCTCTTGATATGCTGCAAGCTATGAATACAGGACATGATGGCTCCCTTTCTACGGGACATGCTAACTCCACCCAAGACCTTTTAAGCCGTTTGGAAACTATGGTCCTAAGCGGTGCAGCTTTACCTCTTGAAGCTATCCGGCAGCAGATTGCTTCGGCACTGGATGTAATAATTCAGTTGGCCAGATTGCGGGATAAATCACGTCGGGTAGTAGAAATAAGTGAAATTGTCGGCTATCGACAGGGTGAGATTATTCTGAATCCCCTCTACATTTTTCAGGAGACAGGTGATATTAATCAACAGCAGATAATAGGTTCACTGCAAAGGACAGCTAATCCCTTGCAGAAAATCGGTAAATTTCGGTTGGCGGGTCTGCCAGTACCGGAGGGGGGCATGAACCAATGAACATTGTCTTAGGTGGGATAACCATTGGATGCCTAACTTTAGGCGGTTATTTAGGGGTAAGTTATCTCAAGCAAAAAGAGCAGCCCGGGGTTTCTTCCGCGAAAGGCTCTGTCATGAAAACAAATAAATTAATTGATTACGATGAGTATCATCTTAATCCAGCCGAAACTCTATTCTCAGTCTTGTTAGCGGCAGCTTTTCTTTTCATCCTTTGTTTTATCTTCTACAGAAGTGTTTTCTTAGCATTATTAGTGACGCCTTTAGCCTTCTTGTATCCTAAACGCCGCAAAGCCCAGCTTAAAGAGCGCCGTAAACAGGAATTTAAGATGCAGTTCAAAGATGCCCTTTATTCCCTATCCTCTTCCCTAATGGCAGGCAAAAGTGTAGAGATGGCCTTTCATGATGTGCATCAGGACCTGCAGATTCTGTATCCCGATCCGGAAACGCCGATTATTAAGGAGATTGGCTTAATAGTCCGTAGGTTGGAAATGAATGAGACACTGGAAGAAGGGTTGATAGATCTGGCACGGCGTACTCATTTAGAAGATATAGATAGCTTTGTAGATGTATTTACAATCAGTAAAAGGAGCGGCGGTAATTTGGTGGAGATTATTAAGAACACTTCCACAATAATTGCCGATAAACTGCAAATAGAGCAAGAGATAGCAACTATGTTAGCTCAAAGAAAGTTAGAGCAGAAGATTCTGTCGATAATGCCGATTGCTATGATTCTAATGCTTTCCTGGACAACCGGGGATTACATGGCCCCTGTGTTCACTACCTTCTCCGGCAGGTTGGCTATGACCGTTGCCGTGTCCTTACTGGGAATAGCTAATATTATCTCCGGAAAGATAATGCGGATCGAGGTGTAGCATGATTGCCGTAATTTTCCTCATAGTTTTAACCCTGGAAACAGTGCTGTATTTGTTATCCAGAAGACAAGCTGCAACATTTTTTAAGGATCTGGATCAGAAAAAATATCCTTTGAGGAATACCTTTATGCCCATGGGATATTATCTCTTATTACTTCTGGGTTATAAATTCAGGAGTAGTTATGACACTAAGACCTTGAACAAATTGGCAGAATTATATGATTATCGACAATCCCGCTATTATTTGCAGATCCACTGGGCCCAAAAAACCGGTAATCTTCTCTTGGCCTTGTTATTAGGGAGCTTTTTACTCTTAACCTATGGTGAGACGGATCTTACATTACTTGTATTCGTGATGTTTGTCTGTGTCCTCTGTTTTATGATTCCTGATCTGGAAACAAAAAAGGCCTTAGAGAAGCGGCATCTTCATTTGCGGTTGGACTTCCCGGATTTTATTAATAAGCTGATTTTATTAGTTAATGCTGGCATGACAGTTACTAGGGCTTGGGAAAGAATTGCTAGCTCTACACAAAAAGAGACACCCCTTTATGCGGAAATTGTTACAGTTTACCGGGAGATTAAAGGCGGCAAGTCGGAAGGAGAAGCTTATGAAGAATTTGCCCGTCGCTGCCGTATACCAGAGATCTCTAGATTTATAACGGTAATATTGCAGAATATGCGTAAAGGTAACGCAGAGATGGTGGCGGTATTGCGCTTGCAGGCTAATGAATGTTGGGATTTAAGAAAGCATACCGCAAAAAGATTAGGTGAGGAAGCTTCAACAAAATTGTTGTTACCCTTAATGCTGATGTTTTTGGCGATTTTAATCATTGTGGGTACTCCAGCCTTATTGGCTTTGAACAATATGTAGTGAGTACTAACAGAAAGGAGGGAGAATATTGGCGATGTTAAGAAGATACATCCACCAATTTATTCGTGACGAGAGGGGGATGGGTACAGTAGAAATAGTAATAATTGTAGCTGTATTGGTTGGACTGGCCTTACTGTTCAGAGAAAAGATCTTTAGTTTTGCCCAAGATGTTTTGAGCAAAGTCTTTAATGGTCAGTCTATGCAAGATTTTCTTAGTGACCCGACCAAAGCTCCGACTCCCTAGCAGAAATTACAACTGTAAAGAAGTAGGGAGGCGGCTCCCTACTTCTTAAAGGTGGTTAATTATGAAAACTATTAGATTTAAAACTATTAGATTTAAAACTATTAGATTTAGTTTTTCCGAAAAAGGTAGTACAACAATTGAAGTGGCTTTGGTGGTATCAGCTCTTTTGATTATTTTGATGGCCTTGATCTTTTCTTTTATGCTGATGCACCAGAAGCTGTATCTCAGATCTACCGCAGCCGCAGTGGCTCAAGAGGCAGCCGACCTATGGGTCAAAGATAACGGATTATATGAACGGATATTATCTGATAATTTTTTATCAGGGGATCAGGGGATCTCTTTTGAATACAGTAGGCTAATAAGCCTGGAGGATAATCAGGGTAGTTCTGAGGATTTTTATAATCGAAAATTCTC
>JAPXME010000051.1:0-4640 GCA_033809185.1 Clostridiaceae bacterium | reverse complement strand
GGAAAAAACGACTGTGGTCATAAAATATGATAATAACTTCCTTAGTAAAAGGATTACTATTGAGCTGAATCAGGAAATGAATATTCCCCTGGGCAGTCTGCGGGGCTTGTTCGGTGGGACTGAAACATTTACTCTGACGGAAAGTGCCAGCTCAGCGATTACAGATCCTACAGAGTTAATTCGTAATATTGATTTGGGGCTGGAATATGCGACCAAAGCAACTGGGAAAATCAAAATCAAGGATCTGATTATGAAATTAACAACAGGAGCAGAGAAATGAAAAGACAAGACGGAGGAATATCGATATTCTTGGTCATAATCTTCCTAAGTTTGTTCATCTTTGCCGCTTTAATGGTTGATTTGGCCAGGATAATAGTGGCAGAACGGAAAGTTGAGAATGCCGTGCAAACTGCAGCCAGATCAATCTTAGCCGATTATGATCCTAATCTGGTTGGCCAATTTGGTCTATATGGGGTAAATCTGGAGGGAAAGAAGTTCAATGCCCAAAAATATTTGCGCTTAAATCTACGGGAGCGGCATGAAGGCTTTATCTTCATTAATTATCAGATTGAGGATGTAAATATTCATTCCCTGCCTACCGAATTACTCTTAAATGATGAATTATTTGAGCGACAGATTCTGGAGTATATGAAATATAAGACTCCATTAATAGTCGGGGAAAGGGTTCTTAACAAGTTTAAGCAGGTCGATTTGGACAAGGTGGCTGCCGCCGGTAAAGAAGGGGTTAAGACTTCTCAACGCAGTAAAGCAATGAGGGGTAAGATCATCGATATTAACAGGCTAATCCCTGATATAAATACTAACCTCAGTTCCAGCGGTCTTTATGCCTTAAAAGGAGAATTACTGGATCTGCAGGAGAAAATAAAGTCCTATAAGGAACAACTGGACAAAAGCAACGAAAGCCTGCAAGAACTGGAGCTGGTTATCCATGGGACTAATCAGAAGATAAAGGATGAAGATGTAATTAAGATTGAGTATAGAGTGAAAATGCTGCTCGAGGATGTAGAACATAACCTAACTTTGCAGCGACAAATTGAGATATTGCAGGCAGAGTTGAATCCTGATGTAGGATATATGGACGATAGCGCAATCCAGTATAACCAGGAGCTTGTTCGGATGATACAGGAGCTAACGGCGCAGCTACGCCCTTTATACTCATTGGATTTGCCGAGGGTAAAACAAGACAGGATTAAAGATAAAGATAAGGCTGCCAAGGATGATCTGATAAATGAGATATGGAAACTTGCGAAAGCGGAGCTGGCTGACCCGCAAATAGCCCCGTATCTTATAAAGGCGGAAGAATTTGCTTTGGCTAATCAAAGCGGAGGAGATGCCGGAGAGATAGCCATACAATATAGTGATTATGCAAAAGAGTTAGAGGGCATGGATGAAGAAAACCAGCAGGCGGAGACTTCGGCCTTAGGCCTATTCAAAATAGTAGAGAGTATAGGAACTGCCTTAAAGTCTGCTGCAGTAAGTAGTGGCGAAAAGTTGGCTATTACGGAATATATCATGGACAAATTCACCTTTGCCACCAGTCAGACTAAACGGGGACATTATTTTGCAATTGGGGAAGTAGAATACATTCTTTGCGGAAATAATCATCAATTAGTCAATTTGGCTGAAATATTCGCCAAGATATTTGCTATTCGCTTTTCTTTGAATGTCTTGAATGATTTTATCAAGTCACCAGTTCCAGAGCCTATTGCCAGACTTTGTGGAGCCTTAGCCTCAGGCTTTGGCAAAGGGTTAAAAGATATGCAGCTACTTTATGAAGGCAAAGAAATTGACCTCTATCCGGGCATAGTAATGCCCAAAGTAACTTACTCCGATTATCTGCGGCTCTTTTTGCTGTTGCAGAGCAAGAAATCCCATTTAGATCACATGCGGCAGTTGATGCAAGTTGATCTCCGCATGGCTGACATGCAATTTAACTTGAAAAATCAATCCGCTGCTTTTACGTTGGAAGCTGAAGTGAGCATCGATCTCCTTTTTATAAAGGGCTTGGACAAGCTTTACCCTGAAAGGTTTTCTAAGGGTAGGTTTCTTATTACTAAAAGGGCAACGGTGGGATATTGATGATTAAGAACGAAGGGTTGAAGAACAGGACATTAATGCAGAAGACAAACTTGAGGAAAAAGAGCAAGGCAAGCCATCGGCAGCTGAAGATAAGAACAGCAGGTTCGATAACTCTTGAAGCTTGTGTAGCTTTGCCGATTTTTCTCTGTTTCTTCTTCCTGCTCTTATATATCATCAGGCTTGCCTGTCTGCTGATTGCTTTAGACCATGCAGCGACCCAGACAGCCAAGCATCTAGCTGCCTGCAGTTACCCCTTAAGCTTTGTCAATGATTATATTGATGAATGCTTTGAGGATGAAGGACTAGTTATCAAGCTTATTAATAAAGCCGGCAAGAAAGGTGTCAAGGAAATCAGGAAGCAAGAAAAAAACAATCTTGCCGATATTCTTATGGGGAGTGTACAGGAAGAACTGCTAAATGGTATGCTGAATGATTTTAAGAACTCCCTGTCGAAAGAAGACACAGATGGTTTTAATGCTCTGATCAGAGATTTTTTCCTAACCCATTATGAAGCGTTGACTAACGATCTTAAGTACGGATTAACTCAGGACATTCTGACGGCTTATCTGGATTCAGCTTTGCTTGATCCCCAGCAGGTAGAGATTCGCTTTCTGGAACTACCCAAGGGCAAGGCCGAGTTCAAATACCGCTGGGATGATCCCTTATATGAAATAGTGAAGATGGATCCGGTTGTTGATTTTTCTAATGATGACGTAGTAATCCAAATAGAATATCCTATGAGGATTCCTATACCTTTTTTTCAGGACAAGTATATCAAGCTCAGATCTACAGCCGTAGAAAGGGCTTGGCTACATGGCGGCAACGGTGTTTATACCAAAGCAAAGGAAGGTCCTCCCCTTTCAGAGTATTTCGGTAACAAAACCTATTATCGGGCCCGGACTGGCAAGAAATATCACGCGTATTACTATTGTGAGTATTTAAATAAAAGCTGCATACCTATAACTTTGGAAGAAGCTCTGGAAAAGGGACTGACCTATCATGAAAATTGCCCTTATCGTTTTTAGTAACTACTGGTACATTAATAACGACTTGTAGTAATAGAGGAGAAGAATATGTCTACTGATAATTCTTTGCTTATTCCTGTAGCAGCAGGACGAAAGATTTTCCATTACCAAATAGAAATGATAGCCTATAACCCTAGACCGGGAATCCTCCCCCTAAAGCTTTTGCAGAAGGATCAACAGACCTACTTACATTATCAACTTTGCTCCCAGCAGTCACTGTCTGCCTATCTCCGCCGGGAAGAGGCTAAGAGGATAGAGATTATTCCTATTCTGCTTAAAATGACAGACATACTGCTGGAGAGCAAGAATTTTCTGCTGCAGCCGGAGTCCTTTTCTCTGATTCTCTCTCATATATTTTTGTCTCCTGATACTAAGGAGCCATCTTTAGTTTATTTGCCTCTGGAGCAAGGGACAGGTTTGGCCGAGTCCTTCAGAGGTCTGATTACAGAATTGAAACTTGTCCGCCCTGATTTAATAAGTGATTTCTGGTCCTTAGATAATCTACTTGAATATTTCCGCCGTGAGTACAATAGTCTGCAGAGCCTGAGAAATTATCTTCTCCAACTTAGTGTGCAGGGGCAAGCTAGTCCAAGGCTAGAACAGGACAAGCCTTTCAAATTAGTACCTGTCAAACCAAATCCGGCTAATAATCAGGATGAGTCGGTGGAGATAGAAGAAGCTCCCCAGGAGCTTCAGGAGATTAAAGCAATTTTCCAGGATAAGAAAAAACAAATAAAATTATTCTTGCTGGCCCAAATACTAATTGTCTTCTTGCTCTTTCTTTGCTCAAAAATGATAGACTTGAGTGATGGAACTTCAACCGGGGCTGTTGTTCTCCTTATAGGGGCAGTAAATGTCCTTTTGATTAAGAAAATCCTGCTTAATGATCTCGACAAGGAGGAATCGTGAGATACAAGGATTTCAAAATAGTAATATAGTCTTGAATTTTTCGACAATTGTTGCTAAACTTAAAATTAAGTAGCCAAAGATTTACAGAAATATATCGAAGGAGTTTAGCAATGAGTAATCTTTTATACGATAAGGAGATAAAATGTCTTCTCTGTGATGAAAAGTTTATAGTGCAAATGATTCGTAATAGTAAACTGGCAGTCAGTAAGCGGGATACAGATTTTTGTAATTACTATACTAATGAAGAAAACCCATATTTTTATGAGATCTGGGTTTGTCCTCATTGCGGATTTGCTTTTACTGCAAGTTTCAAGCCATTAAAGCCGGCCCAGAAGGAAGTTGTCTATCATGAATATAGTAAGAGAGCAACCAATACAAAGCTGAAAAAAGAAAGAGATATAGAAGATGCCATATACGCTTTCAAACTGGCCTTGATTTGTGCTGGTTTATCGGGTCAAGAAAATGTCATCATTGCCAGCTTACTACTGCGACTTGCTTGGCTATATAGATTTCAGGATAACAAGGAAGAGGAAGAGAAATATTTGGCCAAAGCTGCTGAGGCCTTCCAGGTTGTCTATGAAAAAGGAGATCCCCTGAAGAATCCTT
>JAPXME010000050.1:0-10817 GCA_033809185.1 Clostridiaceae bacterium | reverse complement strand
GGCATCGTCGGCAGCGTCAGATGTGTATAAGAGACAGGCCCTATCCGGCGTATATTAAGACGTTATCTCAACCATTATCCAATAGGGATAGATTTTTCTCCATTAGTTGCTTTGATTATCTTACAGCTGATAGAATGGGTAATTATAAGAGTATTACTGATATTGATGTAAGGATTAATGTTGTCGATCTAGTTGTGGCTTTGATTACTAAGAGTGGAGGTGACCCTTGTTGCTTACTCCTTTGGATATTCACAATAAAGAATTTCGTAAAGGTCTCCGGGGTTATGATGTAGATGAGGTAGATGAATTTCTTGATGAGGTGATCAAGGAATTTGAATCCTTATATAAAGAGAATCTGGATTTAAAAGAGCAGATAGAATATCAGAAGGAAAACCTGGGCCGTTATAAGGAAATGGAGGAAACTCTCCAAAGTACTATGGTCTTAGCCCAAAAAATGGCGGAAGAAGCTAAAAGAAATGCGGAAAAAGAAGCGGAGCTGATTATCTGGGAGGCCAAGAAAAAAGCGGAACAGATAATTGCTGGTGCAGATGAACAAGTAATCGAAAGTACCAGGAAGTTAGAGAGTATTAGGGTATTTGAGCAGCAGATGATGCTTAAGCTAAAAGCCTTTTTAAGAAGCCAACTGGAAGCCTTAGAAAATGGCTTGCTGCTGGATAAGGCGGAACATATTGAGCCACAAGGGGAACAACTAAATGTCAACCAAGATGATTCAGGAAATTGAGGGCGGAGTACAATTCAGAATAAAGGTACAGCCGCGTTCGTCTAAGAACCAGGTTTGTGGCATTCATGGGGATGCTATCAAGCTAAAATTAACTGCCCCACCGGTAGATGGAGCAGCTAATGAGGCCTGTCAACGTTACCTAGCTGATTTATTCGGACTGGCTATCAGCCGCATACAGATAATCAGCGGTCAAACCAGCCGCAACAAATTAATCAGGGTAGAGGGCCTGAGCCAGGATGAAATTATAGCGAAGCTAGGGCTTTAATGTCCTATTTGACAATTGACTTGGAGTTGCATATACTTAACAAAGGAAAATGTAAGTAAAGACGCTGAAGGAGCAAGTAACCTCCGGTCTTAAGCCTTAAAGCGAACTCGGGAGGGTGTAAGCCGAGTGGCAAGGGGAGGCGAAGATCACTCCAGAGTCGTGGCGCTGAAGACTAGTAAGTGTCACCGTTTAACCGTCGTTATCCGGTTTTTAGTAATAAGTGGCCTAGCTGTTTATATAAGTTAGGCTATTTGGGTGGTACCACGGGAGAAAAACTCTCGTCCCATTGGGATGAGGGCTTTTTTTTTACAAAGAAACGGGAATTCCTATTAATCTGCTATTCTTTATTTTTTAGATGAGGTGACAATCAAGTGACAAAAGAAAATAAGTACAATGAAAGCTTAAATCTACCACAAACTGATTTTCCTATGAGGGGCAATTTACCTAAGAAGGAGCCGGAAATCCTGGCTAAATGGGAGGAAATGGACATCTATAATATGGTCCAGGAAGCCAATCGTGGAAAGCCTCAGTTTATCCTGCATGATGGGCCTCCTTTTGCCAATGGCAATATCCATTTGGGGCATACTTTAAATAAGGTTTTGAAAGATATTATTGTCAAATACCGTACTCAAAAAGGCTATGATTCGCCTTATGTTCCTGGCTGGGATACCCATGGTCTGCCTATTGAGCAGCAGGCTATTAAAGCCTTAGGCCTAAATAGGCATGATACAGATCCCTTGGAATTCCGCCGTTATTGTAGGGATTATGCCTTAAAGTATGTGGATTTGCAGCGGGAGCAGTTTAAGAGATTGGGTGTCAGAGGAGATTGGGATAATCCTTATATTACCTTGGATCCTAAATTTGAAGCTGTGGAAATTGGTGTTTTTGGCGAAATGGCCAAAAAGGGCTATATCTATAAAGGATTAAAGCCTGTTTATTGGTGTCCCCATTGTGAGACAGCTTTGGCTGAGGCTGAGATTGAATATGCTGAGAAAAAATCACCTTCAATTTATGTTAAATTCCCGGTTATAAAGGCTAAGGGTTTACTACCTGAGGAGAATACCTTCTTTGTAATCTGGACCACTACTCCCTGGACTATCCCAGCTAATATGGGTATCTGCCTCCATCCGGAGTTGGAATATAATCTCCTTAAGGTGGGAGAAGAGAAATATGTTGTGGTGAAGGATCTTCAGGATTCTTTTCTGGAAATGTTGCAGCAGCAGGAGGAATACCAGGGTCTAACGGCTTCCGTGGAAGCTAGTTATCTTGGAAAGGACTTAGAAGGTATCGTCTGCCGCCATCCTCTCCTAGAGAGAGAATCCTTAGTTATTCTTGGTGAACACGTTACCACAGAACAAGGTACAGGTTGTGTTCATACTGCCCCTGGTCATGGTCTTGATGACTTTGAGGTTGGAAAGAAATATAATTTGGAGGTTATATCCCCCGTTGATAACGCCGGTAAATTTACGAAGGAAGCCGGCAAATACGAAGGGCTTTTTGTTGATGCTGCTAATAAGGTTATTACCGCTGATTTACAGGAAGAGGATAAATTGTTGTCCTTAGGCTTTATCAAGCACCAATATCCCCATTGTTGGCGGTGTAAGAAACCGATTATGTATCGGGCTACTGAGCAGTGGTTTGCTTCTATTGACGGTTTCCGCCAAGATGCTTTGCAGGCCATTGAGAATGATGTTCAGTGGATTCCTGCTTGGGGTAAGGATCGTATTTATAATATGATTGCTGAGCGTGGAGACTGGTGTATTTCCAGGCAACGGACCTGGGGTGTGCCCATTCCCATCTTTTACTGTAAGGATTGTAATAAAGAGATTATCAACGACGAAACAATCAGCCATTTGCAGCAACTGTTTGCTGAGCATGGTTCTGATATTTGGTGGGCCAAGGAAGCCAAGGATCTAATTCCCGAAGGCTTAACTTGTCCTGAATGTGGCTGTAAGGAGTTCTATAAGGAAAAGGACATCATGGATGTTTGGTTTGATTCAGGCTCTAGCCATCTGGCAGTACTGGATAAAAGGCCAGAATTGCGTTGGCCGGCAGATCTCTATCTGGAGGGCAGTGATCAGCATAGAGGTTGGTTTAACTCCTCCCTTTCCACCTCAGTAGCAGTGCGGGGTAAAGCTCCTTATAAAGCTGTCTTAACTCACGGCTTTTTGGTGGATGAGAAGGGCCGGAAGATGTCTAAATCAGCGGGCAATGGTATTGATCCTTTAGATGTCATTAAACAGATGGGGGCAGATATTCTGCGCTTGTGGGTTTCTTCTGCAGATTATCGTAATGATGTGGCAGTTTCCCCTAATATCCTGAAACAGGTTTCCGAATCCTATCGGAAGATACGCAATACCTGCCGTTACCTCTTAGGCAATCTGTATGATTTTGATTCCTCCAAGGATAAGGTTGGCTATGAGGACATGGTTGAAATAGACAAATGGGCTTTACTCAAGTTGCAACAGCTAATCAAGAAGGTTACAGATGCTTATGAAAACTATGAGTTCCATCTGGTCTACCACAGTATTCATAACTTCTGCAGTGTGGAGATGAGCTCCATCTACATGGATATTGTTAAAGATAGGCTCTATACAGAAAAGAAGGACTCTCTTTTAAGGCGTAGTGCCCAGACAGTTTCCCTGGAGATTTTGACAGCTTTGGTGAAGATGTTAGTACCTATCTTAGCTTTTACTACAGAGGAAGTATGGCAGTATCTGCCGGAACAGGATAAAGTGGCTTCGGTACAGTTGGCCGGTTGGCCTGAATTCCATCCGGAGTTTATAGATCAGCAGTTAGAAACAAAGTGGGATAAAATCCTGACAGTCCGTAACTTTGTGGCTAAACCTTTGGAGGAAGCTAGACGTAATAAGGTTATTGGTCATTCCCTAGATGCTCAAGTTACCCTCTATGCTAATTCGGAATGGCTGGAATTCTTACAATCTATAGTTAAAGATCTAGCTAACTACTTTATTACCTCTTCCGTAGTCTTGAAAACAGAGGAAGAGGCAGGGGAGCAAGTTTTCCGCAGTGAGGATTTGCCAGGCTTGGCTGTAGACGTATCTAAGGCTCCCGGTGAAAAATGTGAGCGCTGTTGGATCTACTCGGAGACCGTCGGTGAATCTGCTGAACATCCTACCTTGTGTCACCGTTGTGATAATGTAATAAAAGACTAGGAGGCTAGGTATGGCCGACCAGAAAGTACTCGTTATTGGCGGGGGAGCAGCAGGGCTATTAGCAGCTGGGAGGGCTGCTGAGTTAGGGGCCAATGTAGTTCTCTTGGAAAAGAACAAAATGGTGGGGCGTAAGCTCTTAATCACCGGAAAAGGTCGCTGTAATGTTACTAATGCAGGTGATATTAATAAATTCATAGAGAATTTCTCTGGCAACGGACGTTTTTTGTTCAGTGCTTTTAGTAAGTTTTTCAATCAGGAACTAGAGGACCTCTTGAAGGCTCAGGGTGTGGCTTTAAAGGTGGAACGTGGTGGCAGGATTTTCCCTGTTTCTGATAAGGCTGCTGATATTGTCAAGGCCTTGCAAAATTATGCTGTAAAAAACGGAGCCCTTATACAGCTCAATAAAAATATTACAGGGCTGGTTGTTGAAGAAGGTCAGCTTATCGGAGTAAAAACGGCGGACGATTTTCTGCCTGCCCAAAGGGTTATTGTTGCTACGGGAGGGAAATCGTATCCCGGTACAGGCTCAACCGGTGACGGTTATCTCTGGGCTAAAGAGGTGGGCCACTCTGTGGTACCGCCAAGACCAGCCTTGGTTCCTTTAAATACCCGGGAAAGCTGGGTTAAGGATATTCAAGGCTTAGCCCTGAAAAATGTGGAAGTTAGCCTCTATAAAGGGGAAAAACTTTTAGGGCAAGAGTTCGGTGAAATGCTTTTCACCCATTTTGGAGTTTCAGGTCCGATTATTCTTACTCTCAGCCGTTACGTAGTTAGCAGCACCGGTCTAGAGCTAACTTTGTATATTAATCTTAAGCCTGCTTTGTCTGAAGAAAAATTAGATCTCAGGCTCCAAAGGGATTTTCAGAAGTATCAACGTAAACAATTAAAAAACGCCCTCGATGATCTGCTGCCGAAGAATCTAATTCCTATCGTAATTGAGCAAAGCGGGGTATCTCCTGAGAAGTTTGTCCATCAGATTACCAAACAAGAAAGAATGGATCTACTGAAAACCTTGCAGGCCCTAAAGTTAACTGTTAGTGGGCCTCGTTCCTTGGCGGAGGCCATTGTGACGGCGGGGGGCGTATCCTTAAAAGAGGTGGATCCTCGGACTATGGAATCAAAACTGCTCCCTGGACTATATTTTGCCGGGGAAGTACTAGATATTGATGGCTTTACCGGCGGTTATAATTTACAGGCGGCTTTTTCCACCGGTTATGTTGCCGGAGAGTCTGCCGCCACCAAGTAGTTTTATAGGTCTAATCTGACCTGACTTTTATCGATCAGAAAGATTTTTCCGTCTGTGCCGATAACTTCATATTGGGGTTGGTTATCAGCTAGGGATTCTAAATGCAGCTCCAAATCTTTTAAGACAGCTACTTTTTGAGCCGGTCTATTGTCTTGAGCCGGTATGGTAGCTGTTTTAATAATAAAACGCTGCCATTCCTCATTCCAGAGATAGGACTGATTGAACCTACGTTGATTTAGTTGCTGGAAGTTTTCTGCTGGTGGTAACACAATTTTTTCTGTAGGACATTCGGCATAACTTTGCTGAGACTGGACGATAATAGTAGGCTGAGGCTGGGGCTGATAGCTTATACCTGCTTCCTGGGTTAATTTATACCATTTCAGGGATTTGCTTTGGGGGTCCTGCCAAGTATTGAGCCAATTAACTTCCCAAAAGGAATTGTCATTCCAGACTACTTGTAAGGTTTGATCTTTCCAGGTCCAGAGCTTAATTAAATGGGATTCACTAAAGGAGCCGGTTCTTTCCTCATGCTCTTCCCGAGTGACCAGAACTTCTGAGCCGGAGGGTAAAGGGAATTTTTCCAGCTTAGTTAGGGGTAGCAGGTTATTCAGATAGTAAAGGAGAGTGTAATGATTATTCTGCTGTTGTAAGAGTACCAAGACACCGCGATCTGGGGCTAAGCTCAGAGAAACAACTAATTCCTGAGGCTCTCCCGGTAATAAATCAACAAATAGAAATCTGCAATCCCAGAATTCCTTGGCTAGTTCCGGTTCTAGGTAGTTAATTAAGCTGCGAGCCGTTTCTTCCAATGCAGCAGTTACATTTTTAGGATCGGGAGATTTTAACATCTCTATTTGCATCTTAGGAAAGACGGGTATGGGGCCGCTGACTTTACCGGCGGTAGTAATATAATCCTGATATTCTACCCTCCACCAGATGGTAAGAAGGAAAAGAAAGAGAAATGCCTGGGTGAGCATCTTTCTAAGGATAATTCTGAACATAGTCTCCTCCGTAATCTTTCGTAATGTAGGATCTTTGTTGAGGGGGAATACTATATCCTATTCAACTCCTTGCAGAATCATGTTGAGAATATGCACTAACCCTTTAGTCCCTTCATATATTACATACAGGGACGGGGGTGGGCTAAGCTATGCAAAGAGCCGTTTTTTTCTCAGGCAGGGGGACAGTTTTTGCCCAGGATTTTACGGATAGGGATGAAATTGAACTTTATACTCAAACTCTGCCTGCTTTACGTTTCTTACATCGCAGGGGTTATTTTCTGGTCTTAGTATCCGAAGAACGTCGGGAGTATAAGAAGTTTTTATCTCTATTAAAGGATAAGTCCTTGCCTGTCCAAAATTTCGTGCCGAGAGAAGATGATTTAACACAATTTGCTTTCTCCCATGAGTTAGATCTCTCGATGAGTTTTTTTGTTACTGATGGAATGCATTTCAAGACTTTCCTCAGCAGTGATTGTCACTTGATTTTAGTGCTGAGTGGGCAAGGTTTTGATAATTTAGCTTGCTTTAATAAAAATGATTTAGATAACTTACATGATATTTGTAAAGACTTTTACGCTGCTGCTTTTAGTTTGGCATTTATATAAAAAGGGCTGGAGTATTTGCCGAAAACTGTTATAATAGCACCATGACATTGCCTAATTATTGTGGGAGGTAGGAACTGAACATGGAAAATAAGATTACCGAAAATGCCCTGGAAAGGGTTATTGTAAGCGTTATGGGAGTGGACAAGGTAGGGATCATTGCTGCAGTTTCCAATACCTTAGCTGAATATAACGCCAATATCATGGATATTAGCCAGACTATTCTGGGAGACTTTTTTACAATGATTATGATCGTTGATATTGCTGACTGTAAGGTAAGCTTGCAAGAGCTACAGTCTCTCTTAAAAGATAAGGGTGAAGAAATCGGAGTTCAAATCAACGCCCAGCATGAAGATATTTTTAAATTCATGCATCGTATATAGGAGGGTAGTAACATGACCTTATCTTATTCGCCAGCAGAAATAATCGAAACTATCAGGATGATTCAAACGGAAAACCTGGATATCCGTACTATTACTATGGGTATCAGTCTGCGGGATTGTGCTGCCAACACTATTGAGGCTACTGCTCGCAAAATATATGACAAGATTACCAAGCAGGCTGAAAAATTAGTGCAAACTGGTGAGGATATCTCGCGAGAATACGGGATTCCGATTATTAATAAGAGAATTGCAGTAACGCCCATCGCCCTTGTAGGGGAATCCTGTGAGGATAATGATTATCTAGCTCTGGCTGTGGCTCTGGATAGGGCGGCCCAAGAAGTAGGGGTTAATTTTATAGGTGGTTTTTCGGCCTTGGTACATAAGGGTTTTACCAAAGGAGACGAGAACCTGCTGCGGGCAATTCCCCAAGCTCTGGCGGAGACAGAACGGGTTTGCTCTTCAGTAAATATCGGTACTACTAAGGCCGGTATCAATATGGATGCTGTCTATCAGATGGGCAAAATAATCAAGGAAACTGCTGAACTGACTAAAGACTCCGGTGCTTTCGGATGTGCTAAGCTAGTAGTCTTTTGTAATGTACCGGAAGACAATCCTTTTATGGCCGGAGCTTTCCATGGTACTGGTGAGCCAGAATGTGTGATCAATGTAGGAGTAAGTGGACCGGGGGTAGTTCTGAACGCTGTAAAGAATAATCCGGGGGTTGACTTCGGTACCCTGGCTACTGTGATCAAAAATACTGCCTTTAAGGTTACTAGAATGGGTGAATTAGTAGGTCGGGAGGCTGCTCGGCGTCTAGGAATACCCTTTGGCATTGTAGATTTATCCTTGGCTCCTACACCTGCTGTTGGAGATAGTGTGGCAGACATTCTGCAGGCCATGGGCTTGGAGAAGGTTGGCAGCCACGGGACTACTGCTGCCCTGGCTTTACTTAACGATGCGGTTAAAAAAGGCGGTGCTATGGCTTCTTCCTATGTAGGGGGATTAAGTGGAGCCTTTATTCCAGTCAGTGAGGACGCTGGAATGATTCGTGCCGTTGAAGAAGGGACCTTAAGCTTGGACAAGCTGGAGGCTATGACCTGCGTATGCTCCGTTGGTCTAGATATGATTGCAGTACCCGGGGATACTACTGCGGAAACTATCGCAGCTATTATTGCTGATGAAGCGGCTATCGGTATGATCAATAAGAAGACTACTGCTGTGAGAATTATTCCTGTACCGGGCAAAACTGTAGGAGATAGCTTAGAATTTGGCGGCCTGTGGGGTACAGCGCCGATTATGCCTGTGCAACAACATAGTGCCGAGGACTTTGTGAAAAGAGGCGGAAGAATCCCGGCTCCGATTCAGTCCTTGACAAATTAGCCGTGATAGATTAAGTCTGACATGACTTAAAAAGCCCTTGGCATATTGACAAGAGGCTTAAAAAAAGAAGAAACCCTGAGGTATTGGGTGATATGTAAAAAAGCTGCTTGTCGAGATTAAAATCCGGCAGCTTTTTTCATGTTCTAGTGGTAATACTATAGCTTAGGGAGAGTGATAGTGCATGCTTGGACAGGAAAAGGCCTGTTAGCCCGTAAGATTGATGAATTAGCTCTAGCTATGGAAAAAATGAAGCTGGCCGAATATGTGGATTATCTGCATAATACGAAGAAGATGCTGGTGACGAATTTTATTGCCGGTATAGCTCGAGGCCTAGGCATGGCTATAGGGTTTACTATCCTAGGGGCTTTAGTAATAATCTTTTTACGTCAATTAGTAATGCTCAATTTACCTCTGATTGGAGATTTTATTGCCGAATTAATGCAAATAGTAAATGATAAGATGGGCACATCTATATAAGTCCGATTGTCCTAAGGCTCAGGTTATGTTAAGATAAAGATCTACAAGCTAATACCAGATTATGGAGAGATAAGATGATAATTTTATGGCTTACAGCAATCATTATTTTCCTTTTAGATCGATTTACTAAGTACCTAGTTAAGACTAATATGGAACCGGGTCAGACTATTCCGGTGATTCAAGATTTTTTCCATCTAACATATATTGAAAATTCCGGTGCAGCTTTTGGGATCTTGAAAAACCGGACTTGGCCATTAATACTTGTAACTATCGTCATTTTAGTCTTCTTGATTTATCTGGCTTATACTATGGCTAGAAATAATAAATGGCTGCTGGTCTCCTTAGGCTTGATTATAGGTGGAGCTCTGGGCAATCTTCTTGATCGAATACAAACCGGATTAGTAGTTGATTTTTTTGATTTCCGTGGTATATGGAGCTTTATATTTAATGTAGCTGATGTGGGTGTAGTAGTCGGGGTGATTATCCTGGCTTGGCGAATTATATTGATGGAAAAACAGGAGTAATATATGGTTCAATCTAAATATACAGTAGAGGCAGAGCAAACAGATTTGCGTTTGGATTTATTAGTTACGCAACTAATCGGCAATGTCAGCCGCTCCCAGATTCAAAAGCTGATCGAGGAACAAGGGGTACAGGTTAATGGCCGTCCGGCCAAAGCCAATTATAAAGTGCGCTTAGGCGATCTGATAAGCTATCAACTTCCTGAAACTAAGTACCAAAAGATAGAGCCAGAGAATATTCCTTTAGATATCATCTATGAGGATAAGGATCTGCTGGTAGTGAATAAAGCTCAAGGCATGGTAGTTCATCCGGCTGCCGGGATATCTCGGGGAACATTAGTGAATGCTTTACTTTATCATTGTGATCAATTATCTGATGTTAATGGGGAATTACGACAAGGCATTGTCCATCGAATTGATAAGGATACCTCAGGTCTTCTTATTGTGGCTAAGAGTAATTTGGCGCATCAGGAGTTGGCCTTACAGCTTAAGAAATATACGGTAAAGCGTGTTTATCTAGCCTTGGTACATGGAGTAATGATGGAACCTGGTGGTGTTGTTGAAGCGCCAATAGGACGTCATAGCAGGGATAGACAGAGGATGGCTGTGGTAACAAGCAACAGTAAGCATGCAGTTACTCACTATCGTGTCTTAGAGCGTCTTAATGATTTTACCTTGCTGGAATGTCAACTAGAGACGGGTCGGACTCATCAAATCCGGGTGCATATGGCCTATCTTAATCATCCGTTGGCAGGAGATCCCAAATACGGTCCCAAGAAGGCTGCTAAATTGGGTTTTAAGGGTCAAGCTTTACATGCGATGGCTCTTGCTTTTACCCACCCTCGAACTAAGGAGCTTTTAGAATTTAGCGCACCGCCGCCTGATAATTTTCTACAGGCTTTAAAGAAATTAGGCAGTACCTATAATTTTGCAGAAAAGGTGAGTGGAAATGGAGAGAACAGCGAAAGCCCAAATTCTTGATTCTGATGGAATTCGTCGTTCATTGAAGAGGATTGCTCATGAG
>JAPXME010000049.1:0-10928 GCA_033809185.1 Clostridiaceae bacterium | reverse complement strand
CTTTAGCGCCGGTAATGAAGAGTAACAAGAACACGGCTTGCCTTTGACAAGACTGGCAAAATGTCTTAATGAAGTATCGTTAGAAAACAGGTTGACCCGGCACAGGACGTGCCGGGTAGGGAGAACTAAGCAGGGATGCGATTTTCGACCGATAACCTGTTTTCTTATGATACAGGTTTAGACATTTCCAGGCGAGGAAACGGCAACCGGTTCTTGTTATTCTTCACATGTTATACTTGCATATTTAACGAATATAAGGTATATTTTCTTAAATTAAGTAATTAAAACTTTGGGAGGCGCTGCCTTATGTTTTCTTCACTTACCGAACAAAAATTTAAAAAAATTGTGATCTGGGCGATTATTAGTTTGCTTTTTTTCCAAGCCTTCCCTCTACTCTATTTCGGATATGATCTCAGTCATCCCATGACTAGAAACTTCTGGACAGCAGGTCTGGTCTTTCCTACTTTAGTTTCAATTATAGGAATCATAAAACCAGAATTAGTGGCTAAAACTATGCTGGAAGAAGAAGAAACAAAACCGGAATTAATAGCCCGCAGAGGCCGGACATTTGCCATATTTACTCTCTGTCTCTTTTTGCTAGCAATAGTTCTAGTTCGCGTGTTGTAAATAGCCTATTCTAGAGAGGTAAACTTTTATGCTAAGCAAACTCCTAGTAAAAAGGTTCATAGCCAACCACCAAGATACGAACAACAATGAGATTAGAAAAAAGTACGGAGTATTAAGTGGTATAGTCGGCATCATTCTTAATCTGCTTCTCTTTGTTTCCAAATTATTTGCCGGGCTGGTTGTAAACAGTATAGCCATGATAGCTGATGCCTTTAATAACCTTTCAGATGTAGCCTCATCCTTTGTCACAGTCTTCGGCTTCGTTATGGCAGGCAAGCCCGCTGACGAAGAGCATCCCTTTGGTCATGGTAGATACGAGTATATTGCCGGAATGATCATCTCTTTTCTGGTGATCTTAATAGGATACGAGTTCTTCAAATCCTCCTTGCAGAGGATTCTTAACCCTTCTCCAGTGGAATACAGTCATCTGGCTTTGCTAATCTTGATAGCTTCAATTTTAGCCAAAGGATGGCTGTTCTTTTTTCAACGTCACCTAGCCCGGGCAATAAGCTCTACAACCTTAAATGCCAGTTCTTTTGATAGCGTCAGCGATGTAATTTCCACCAGTTGTGTCTTACTATCCCTCCTGATTTCTCAGTGGACTACATTCCCCATTGACGGCTATATTGGAATAATCGTCGCTCTGCTCATCATTTATGCCGGAATTAGTCTAACTAAGGAAACGATTAGTCCTTTATTAGGCGAACCTGCACCCCAGGAACTGGTCGATGCTTTACTGACTAAGGTTCACTCCTACCCGGGGATTCACAACACCCATGACTTGATCATTCATAATTATGGTACTGGACAATATTTGGCTTCCCTACACGTAGAAGTGCCTGCGAATGTCGACATTATGGAAATCCATGAAACCATTGATCAAATAGAACAAGAAGTCAACAGGGACTTAAATGTGCTTCTCAGTATTCATATGGATCCTATTAATCTAGATTCCGTTGAATACCAACAGAGCTTTCAAGAGATAAGCAAGATAATCGCCAAATTCCCGGAAGTTCTCTCCTTCCACGACTTGCGCTTAGTCGGTCAAGGGGAAAATAAAAACATCCTCTTTGATATAGTAGTACGACCAGGGCTAAGTCCTAAGAGAACACAGGATCTTAAAAGCCAAATAACGGCTCAAGTTAAGAAAATACACCCTAATTATGATTGCATAATCGATGTAGATCAACACTATATCTAAATTCTATTTCTTCTTGCGCTCATTTATTGACACAGGAAAAATCCCTTTCTCAGAGATACCCATTTGAGTAAATTTTATTCCTAAAGTACGAGCCAGTTTGGGAATTATGCCTTTCTGTTCCTCTGTAACCAATGTCACGGCTGTACCCTCTTCTCCAGCCCGACCTGTTCTCCCGGCTCTGTGCAGATAATGTTTTTCATCTAAAGGTAAATCATAATTAAAAATATAATCGACCTTAGCAAAGTCCATTCCGCGAGCCAGTAAATCTGTAGTGATGAGAACCCGTACTTTACCCTGGCGATAGTCCTCAAGAACCTTCTTGCGTGCCTGTTGGGGTAGAGCACTATGTAGGCCAACTGCATCGATTCCTGAATCCTGCAGGCGCCGTGCTAAGGAGCTCACACCCTCATTCCGTTGGACAAAAACAATAGCCCTGACCGGTTGATAGCGACGAAGCAATCTGGTCAAGGTTATATTTTTTTGCTCTTTACTACTCATAAAAAATACATGGCTTATAGTCTTAGGCACGCGACCTTCTTCCCCCACTTTAAGAAATCGGGGATTGTCTATTAGCTGCGTAGCCTGTTCTTGTAATTGCCCAGGTAGGGTAGCCGAAAAAAACAGCACCTGCCTACTTTTTAAGGTTGCTTTCAAAATTCCGCGAACATCATCCATAAAGCCGGTACTAAACATTTTATCAGCTTCGTCCACAATAATTGTCTTAATTAACTGCCCGTTAATCTTCCGCTTTTGCAGAAGCTCGAATACTCGTCCTGGTGTACCTACTGCTATCTGAGGTTTAGCTTTCAAAGCCTCTAACTGACGATTTAAGTTAGCTCCACCGATTAATGTAGCGACACGTAATTCCTCGGAAAAAGTCCTCGCCAGCTTAGCTACTTGAACAGCTAATTCCCTAGAAGGAACCAAGACTAGCACCTGTAAAGCCTTACTCTCAATATCTAATTGACTGAGAATAGGGGTAAGATAAGCTAAGGTTTTTCCTGTTCCCGTTGGTGATTGTACCAGGAGATTTTCACCCTTAATGATAGCTGGAATGGCCTCCTGTTGCACCTTAGTCGGAGTGACAATCTTTTGTGCTCTTAATACTTCTGTTATTTCTGGTAAAATGCCGAGATCTTGAAAAGTAATTTTCTGCTTCATTAGGACCTCCAGTTATATGGCCAAGATACCTGCCAATTCATAATCATCCATATTTAAGTCATTACCGGGAACAAATGCTTCTTGGAGTGAAACTGGAACAATTTTTCCCTTCTGGGTTGCTGTCATCATACCACTTTGGCCTGCTAGGAGTAATTCCACCGCTTTAGCCCCCATACGACTTGCCAAAATCCGATCCTGAGCCGTTGGAGTTCCACCTCTTTGGATGTAGCCCAAAATCGACAATCTAGTTTCTAAACCTGACTCTTCCTGAATCCGTCGGGTTATTTCATTGCAGTCCCCTACTCCCTCTGCCACGATAATGATACTATGCCGCTTCCCTCTGGCTAACCCTCTCTTTAGATTGGCCACCACCCCAGGCAAGTCCAAGGGTAACTCAGGAAGCAGTATTGACTCTGCTCCTCCAGCCAAGCCAGCTGCTAAAGCAATCTTACCAGAATTTCTGCCCATGACTTCAATGACAAAGACTCGCTCATGAGAAGTGGCAGTATCTCTAATTTTGTTGATACTTTCTACTACTGTATTAATAACAGTATCAAAACCAATAGATAATTCAGTCCCAAGAACATCATTATCAATAGTTCCGGGGACACCAATTACAGACAGGCCCATTTCCGCTAACTCCCAAGCTCCGCGGAATGTCCCTTCCCCTCCGATGGCCACAAGTCCTGTAACTCCAATTTGACGTAACTTTTCCAAGGCTTTCCTACGACCTTTTTCTGTCTCAAATTCCTTGCTACGACTGGTTTGTAAGATCGTACCGCCCCGTTGAATAATATCGGCCACCGACCCTAGGTTCATCTGCTGATAATCACCGTTAATCAAACCAGCATAGCCCCTTCTAACGCCGACCACCTCTAATTCATGGTAGATAGCAGTCCTTACTACTGCACGAATTGCAGCATTCATGCCTGGGGCATCACCGCCGCTAGTTAGTATGGCAATCTTCTTTTGCATTTATTTACCTCCATATTTCAGGAATTTTTTTCACATCTTACTCCCAATTATACCAAAAATATATTCATTCTTAACTATTATCTCCCCATAATTACCAAACTGCTTCTTGACTTGAAAATAAACCAGATGTAATATGGCAGTATTATAGTATTAAAGGAGTCTTATTGATGAACCAATTACCCTTAGATGAATTTATTAGGGCTGGCTTGGCCTTAAAAGGCGTTGTTAGCAAAACTCCCTTATTGTATAACGAGCTTCTTTCAGAGCGCTACCAATGCAATGTATACTTAAAAAGAGAAGATCTACAAAAAGTTCGTTCCTTTAAAATTCGTGGAGCTTATTATCTGATCCAGAGTATTCCACCAGAAACCTTGCAGAAAGGCGTAGTTTGTGCCAGTGCTGGTAACCATGCTCAAGGGGTAGCCTATTCTTGTCATTCCTTGCAAATCCCAGGCAAAATCTTTGTGCCTACAACTACTCCTAAACAAAAGATCTCTCAAATCGCCAGATTCGGCGGAGAATGGGTGGAAATATTTTTAAATGGTGACACCTTTGACGACTCTTCTGCCGCAGCTCAAGCTTATTGTGAGGAACAGGGTTTGACTTTTGTTCATCCCTTCGATGACCCTAAAATTATTGCTGGGCAAGGTACTATTGGCATCGAAATCATTAACGAGCTTGGTGCTAATCCAGATTTTCTCTTTGCTACAGTAGGCGGCGGTGGTCTAGTTGCCGGGGTAGGTTCATATTTCAAGTATGTCAGCCCCCAAACTAAAATAGTTGCCGTTGAACCTGCTGGAGCCGCTTCCTTAAAAAGTTCACTGGAGGCAAATAAGATCGTTGCTTTAGAGAATATTGATAAATTTGTAGACGGGGCTGCCGTTAAAAGAATCGGAGACCTGAATTTTTCCATCTGTCAACAAGTTGTAGATGATATCGTGCTAGTTCCAGAAGGCAAGGTTAGTACTACAATTTTAGAGCTCTATAATGAGAATGCCCTAGTTGCCGAACCTGCCGGTGCTCTGCCGGTGGCTGCCCTTGATTTTTATCGGGAACAAATCCGGGGAAAAGATGTAGTCTGTATTATCAGTGGCGGCAATAACGATATCGAACGGATGCAGGAGATCAAGGAGCGTTCCTTACTCTATGAAGGACTCAAACACTATTTTATAGTTAACTTCCCCCAACGCCCAGGCGCCTTAAAGGAATTCGTGGCCGAGGTATTAGGCCCTAACGATGATATTACTCGTTTTGAATATACCAAGGCTACCAACAAAGAAAAAGGCCCTACTCTAATAGGAATTGAATTACAAGACAAAAAAGATTACGACGAATTAATCAAGCGAATGGAAGAAAAAGGCTTCCAGTACACACTTATCAATGATAATCCAGATCTTTTTAATCTGTTAATCTGAGGCTAATCTCTACGCTAGACCTCTAATGAATCTTAATCCGGAATTTCACAGTATTTCTACTGTACAAGCTCCGGCCAACCAATATAAAGCCCTCCCGTGATACCAAGGCACTGGAGGGCTTCGTTTGACTCTATGTCACATATTTAAGTCTTACGGTATGAGTTTAGACATTTCTAGGTGAGGACTTGATTAGAAACGATTATATTTCCGACATAATTCCGCTAAGTCCCCAGCCAACCTATCCGTCAAATCAGCCTTAGCCAAACGCCAATTCCAATTATCACCGATGGTTCCTGGAGTATTCATTCTTGCCTCGCTTCCCAGGCAAAGTATGTCCTGCATAGGCACGATAACCCAGGCCGCTTTGCTACTATATAAAAGCTCAATGAACTCCCAGCAGATGTCTGGGCAGCCTCCAGGTCTGTCTAAACCAGCTTCAATTTCCTTCCGGTACCAACCAAGGAGGGTATCATTGTCGTGGGTGCCTGTATAGTAAACCACATTTTCGTTTTCTGCCTCAGCAGCCCATTGTTCAGAGCTTAAGAACTGGAGGACTTTCATGCCGGGAAAACCACAGAACTCCTTGAGCTGTAAGATATCGGGAGTAATAAGCCCTAAATCTTCCGCTATAATTGGCAAACTACCAAGCTCAGCTTTTAAAACAGTAAAGAAATTTTCTCCCGGCCCCTCTACCCAACGGCCTTTCACTGCCGTTTCTTCCTCAGCCGGTATTTCCCAATAAGCAGCAAAACCCCGGAAGTGATCTAAACGCACATAATCAACATTCTCTAATAAATTTCTTACCCGCTGAACCCACCAATTATATCCGTCCTTTTTCATTTCATCCCAACGATAGAGGGGATTACCCCAACGCTGACCCGTTTTACTAAAATAATCAGGAGGCACACCAGCAACTTTGGCGGGGCGACCACTAGGCTCAAGGTAATACCACTGGGGATTGACCCATGTATCGCAGCTATCAGCCGCCACGAAAATCGGAATATCTCCCATAATTTTGATTCCGCGCTGATGAGCATAGGCCAATAAACTCTGCCATTGAGAATAAAAAACATATTGCAAAAAATGGTGGAATTCTATCTCCTCTTGTAACTTAAGACCATACGACAACAAGGCCTCCGGCTGACGAGTGGCAATATCTTTAGGCCATTGGCTCCAAGGCAGGCCACCTAGGCTGGTCTTTATAGCCATATAAAGGGCATAATCAGATAACCAATACTTGTTTTTCTGCAAGAATTTCAGATATTCAACGGGATATGCCTGTTGCCTGAAACGCTTATAAGCTAAACGAAACAGCTTAAATTTCGCAAACTTAACGATGGAATAATCTACTTTGTGCTCAGACAAACAGGGAAACTCGGCCAATTCTGACTTTTCTAATAACCCTCTTTTTTCAAGTTCAAGCGGGGAAATTAAATAGAAGTTGCCAGCGAAAGCTGAATAGGCTTGATAAGGAGATTCCCCATACCCTATGGGATTAAGAGGCAATACTTGCCAGATTTTCTGCCCACTCAAGGCCAGAAAATTAATAAATCTATAGGCCCCTTCACCTAAATCGCCGATACCAAAGGGCGAAGGCAATGATATAGGGTGCAATAAGATGCCTGCCGCACGTTCCAACTGCAAGTATGCTACCTCCTTGTAGAGAAATTTTTTATAGTTCCTTACTTATACTTCTTTATTCAATTTGTTATTATTCTACTATTTGCGGAATTAATTATGTTATTCTTTAATAAAATAACATAATTTGATAGAATATTATATACTAGCTAAAATATTCCGTTTTTTTGTGAATTTTGCAATATTCATTTTTCGGTAACTTGGGAGGTTCAACTGATGAATTTTCAATCCCATAACCCCATAACCGCATTCTTACTATTACAAGAAGGTAAGGTCATCGATTGCGATTCCGCAATCTTCGAGATACTGCGTTGTAGCAGGGAAGACTTAATAGATCTAGATTTTTTCACAGAATTCTCTCTACCCCTACAGCCTAATGGCGAAAGATCGAACGAGCTAAGTAAAATCTATATGAATCAGGCTTTAAGTGGCAACCCCCAACATTTCTATTGGCGGTTCCGTAGACTTGACTATTCTAATTTTGATGCTGAAGTTAGTATGACTAAGAAGGTTTTTCAGGGAGAAGAGTACTTACAATTAATTGTTATCGATGTCAACGAGAAAAAGCGTACTAACAAAGCTCTTCTGGTACAAAGGTCTTATTTTCAACAGCTATTTGAGAATTCACCTGAGGCTATTATTATTGCTAACGACCAAACTCAAATCTTGAATGTTAATCGCAGCTTTGAGCAAATATTCCAATATTCCTATGAAGAAGCAGTCGGTAAAAGGATTATCGATCTTTTAGTACCAGCTGATAAAAAAGATGAGTACTGGCAATCAGATCAAGTTGTACGGCTAGGGGCAATACCTCAAGGAGAGACCGTCCGCATGAGAAAGGACGGTAAATTGATACAAGTATCCTACTCCTCATTTCAGATTAAGCTTGCTGATGAGACTGTAGGATATTATGTGATCTACACTGATATTACAGACCGCAAAGAAGCCGAAGCTAAGCTTAAGTACATCAGCTATCATGATCCTCTTACTAACCTTTACAACAGGTATTACTTTGATAAAAAAATGCAGGAGTATGAAGCTAAACGGCCAGAATACTTTGGTGTCGTAGTCTGCGATATTGATGGTTTGAAGATTATTAACGATACCCAAGGTCATAAAGCAGGTGATGAACTCCTGATCAAAACAAGTCAGATTCTGGCCGCTAATTTAGAAGAGGATGCGATCCTTGCCAGGATAGGCGGTGATGAGTTTGCTATCCTCCTACCTGGTTACAAGAGGGACGAAGTGGAAAGGCTGGTTAAAAAACTTCGCCAGGCCATCACAGTACATAATGTTAATCCCAGAAAAATGAAGATTAATATCTCTATGGGTTATAGTGTTATGAAGGATAACATCAACCGAGATGTAAAACAACTGTATATCGAAGCAGATGATTATATGTATCGGGATAAAATCCATCAAGGCAAAAGCGCCCGAAGTGCCATAGTGCAGACCTTAATGACAGCCTTGGAGGCTAGGGACTTTATAACTGAAGGGCACGCTGACCGTTTACAGACCCTAGTTATGGAGATTGCTAAAGCTCTGAATCTCTCCGAAAAAACGATCAACGAATTGAAGCTACTGGCTCAGTTTCATGATATAGGTAAAGTTGGTATCCCCGATAGTATTCTCTTTAAACCGGGGCCCTTAACTCCAGAAGAATGGAAGACTATTAAGCTTCATTCCGAAATCGGTGCTAGAATTGCTCAATCAACACCTGATCTGGCCCCCATCAGTGATTGGATTCTCAAGCACCACGAGTATTGGGATGGTAGCGGATACCCCTTTGGTTTAAAGGGTACAGAAATCCCTTTGGAATGTCGAATTCTAGCCATAGCCGATGCTTACGACTCGATGACTAACGATCGGCCCTACCGCAAAGCCCTCTCCCATGAGACGGCTATCAAAGAGATTATCAGATGTAGCGAAGTACAATTCGATCCGGCTATTGTTCACAAGTGTCTGCCTATTTTGAAGGACTTTGAAAATCAGTACGTCAAGGATAATTCGGATACAACCTAAAAAGAGCCAATCTGTAAGGTGAGAATAGCTATAGCTATTTGTAGTGGAGGAAATGACTTATGATGTTAGCTATTAATAACCCGGTAACTTCTTTTATTCTTTTAGAAGAAGAACGTGTAATTGACTACGACACAGCCGCCTTAGGAATGTTTCAATGTCAACGGGAACAGCTTTTAGGCCGCACCTTTTTCCGGGAGTTTTCACCTCCCTACCAGGAAGACGACTTAGAATCTCAGCAGATTATTAAGAGCAGAATGGCTAGGGCAAAAGCTGGCGAAGCTCAATTTTTTCAATGGAGATTTCAAAAAGCCGACGGAACTCCTTTTGAGACAGAAATTAGCCTAAAAATCAAGAATTTTCAGGATAAATCCTATATTCAGGTTGTAATAATTGATATAAGTGAGAAAAAGCGGACTAATGAAGATCTCTTGGTGCAAAAATCATATTTTCAGCAATTATTCGAAAATTCACCCGAAGCTATCGTTATTGCCAACGGAGTTGCGACTATTCTCAATGTAAACCGCAGCTTTGAGGAAATGTTTCAACATACAGCCCAGGAAGCCATAGGCCAGAATCTCCACAAGCTCGTGGTACCAGAAGATAAATTAGCAGAAGCTCAAAATATCTCTACTAGAGTCGTATTCAAAGGAGAAATTCCTTATGGAGAAACTGTGCGCAGGAGAAAAGACGGTAGTTTGTTCCATGTTGCTTATACTACTTTTCCAGTAAAGACAAACAGCGAAGTAATCGGCTATTATGTCATCTATACTGATATTACTAAACGGAAAAAAGCAGAAGAACAATTACGGTTTATCAGTCGCCATGATTCTCTTACTGGTTTATATAACAGAGCTTATTTCGAAGAGAAGATACGTGTGTTGCAAGACAATCCACCTGATTACTTAGGTATGATCATCTTTGATATTGACGGCCTTAAGGTAGTCAATGACACCTTTGGGCATCAATCCGGTGATGAACTGCTCATTGATACCTCCAATATTATTAAAAAATGCCTTGAAGAAAACACTTTTTTTGCTCGAATCGGCGGAGATGAATTTGCCATCCTCTTACCGGGTTATCAGGAAGCTGAAGTAGAAGCTCTTTGTGATAAAATACGCCATCATATTAATGCTCACAACAATATGGTTGGTAAAGATAAAGCTATTAATATTTCTATCGGCTATAGTTTTAAGAATATCGATGAGGGAATCACCGCTGCTCAGCTAGTTATTGAGGCAGATAATAATATGTATCGCGATAAGATCTACCGCGGAAAAAGCGCCCGTAGTGCCATAGTCCAAACCTTAAAAACCGCCTTAGAAGCCAGAGACTTTATTACTGAAGGACATGCTGAACGTTTGCAGGAGTTGGTTACTGACATGGCTACAGCTATATCTCTTTCCGAGAGTACCATCCACGAAATGTGCCTGTTAAGCCAATTTCACGATATCGGTAAGGTAGGGATCCCCGATCGGATACTCTTCAAAGAAGGCCCCCTCGATGCAGAAGAAAGAAAAATCATTGAGCGCCACTCAGAAATAGGAGCCAGAATCGCCCAGTCTACCCCTGACTTAGCTCCGATAAGCGATTGGATTCTCAAACACCATGAATGGTGGGATGGTAGTGGTTATCCCCTGGGATTAAAAGGGTCAGAAATCCCCTTAGAATGTAGAATACTAGCTATTGCTGATACTTATGATGCCATGACCAGTGATCGACCCTATCGTAAGGCTTTATCTCATGAGACAGCAATCAAAGAGATTATTCGCTGCAGTGGTAGCCAGTTCGATCCAGACCTTGTAGAAAAATGCCTGCCTGTTCTGGAGAAATATTATCTTAGGAAAAAATCTAATTAACAATTCTCCTGCACTTTTCAGCCAGTGGACAGC
>JAPXME010000048.1:0-11053 GCA_033809185.1 Clostridiaceae bacterium | reverse complement strand
CCTTAGAACCGCGCCGCGGTAACCCGCCGCCACGTTTAGTAGAGACTCCTGCTGGTCTTTTAAACTCCATTGGCTTGGAAAACCCCGGTCTGGAAAAGGTAATGGCTGAATACCTGCCTGGCCTTGCGACAGTAAAAACCCCCGTTATCGTCAATATTGCTGGGAATTCGGTAGAGGATTATTGTCAGGTAGCGGAGAAATTAAGTCAGAGCCCTGTAGTCGCCGGACTGGAGGTTAATATATCTTGCCCCAATGTGAAGGCAGGGGGTATAGCCTTTGGTAGTAAACCAGAGATGGCAGCAACAGTAATCGCTGCTGTGAAGAAGCATACTAAGCTCCCGGTCATAGCCAAGCTTTCCCCTAATGTGACAGATATTGTGGAGATGGCTTTAGCAGTAGAGGAAGCCGGTGCAGATGGGATATCCCTAATCAATACCCTGATGGGAATGGCTATCGATATCAAGAAAAGAAAACCGGTTCTAGCCAATATTGTCGGCGGGCTCTCTGGTCCGGCAGTGAAACCTGTGGCTGTAAGAATGGTCTGGGAGGTCTCGCAGAAGGTGAAGGTCCCTATAATCGGCATGGGGGGCATTACCAGTGCTGAGGATGCTCTGGAGTTTATGATGGCCGGAGCTACAGCAGTAGCTGTAGGGACAGGACAATTGATTAATCCCCGCTGCTGTGCCGATGTAATTGAGGGCTTGGCTGCATATTGCCAGGAAAATAACATAGAACAGATAGGAAGTATTATCGGAGCAGCATGGAAGGAAGGTGCAAATGACTGCGAAAAATAAATTAATTGTAGCCTTAGATTTTCCTACTTGGAGTGAGGCGGAGGAATTAGTGCAAAGTTTGCCGGAGGTAAGTTTTTTCAAAGTAGGGTTGGAGATGTATTTGGCAAGTGCCGGTCAGGCTGTAAAAAAGCTGCGCCAAATGGGTAAAGAAGTATTCTTGGATCTGAAATTCCACGATATCCCTAATACGGTGGCTCAGGCCTGTCGCCAGGCTGCAGGTTCGGGAGCGGCTATTTTCAATGTACATGCAGCAGGTGGATCTAGTATGATGAAGGCGGCGGCCCAAGCAACAGCGGAAGCCGCAGCCCAATGTGGATTTAATAAGCCCTTATTAATTGCTGTGACTATCCTAACGAGTATGAACAAATCAGAGCTGGCCCAAGTTATGGGTGAACAGGATTTACAACAGACGGTGGTAAGGCTGGCCCGTTTAGCTAAGGAATCGGGCTTAGATGGGGTAGTTGCTTCACCTCAAGAAATCCAACTAATAAGGTCAGCCTGTGGTCAAGATTTCAGTATAATTTGTCCTGGAGTTCGTCCTACATGGGCTGCTAGTGGAGATCAAAAACGGGTAATGACTCCTGGTGAGGCGATTAGAGCTGGAGCAGACTATCTTGTAGTAGGTAGGCCAATTACTAAGGCTGAAAATCCACGGGAAGCGGCTTTAAAGGTAATTCGGGAAATGGAGGAGGCTAATCATGACTAGAGAAGAAATAATCGAGATATTTAAAAAGTGTGGAGCAATGTTAGAGGGTCATTTTTTGCTCACTTCCGGTAGGCATAGTGATAGCTATTTACAGTGTGCTTTGGTCTTGCAGTATCCCGATCAGGCTGAAAAGCTAGCTAAGGAACTGGTTAATTCACTGCCGAAACAATCTATAGATCTAGTTGTCGGACCAGCAATCGGCGGTATTACTATTGCCTATGAAGTTGCGCGGCAGTTAGGTACTCCAGCTATTTTTGCCGAAAGAGAAAACGATTCTATGACCTTAAGGAGAGGCTTCCAGATCCCAGCCGGAGCTAAAGTGCTAGTAGTGGAGGATGTAATTACTACCGGAGGGTCAGTAATGGAAGTAGCAGCTCTAGTTGAGGAACTAGGGGGAGAAGTAGTAGGTATAGCTTCAATAGTAGATCGCAGCAATGGAAAGGTTGAATTAGGCTATCCTTATTACAGCATTTTACCTTTGGAGGTTATCTCTTACTTGGCTGAGGAATGTCCTTTGTGCCAAAAAGGGATTCCGGTTGTAAAGCCAGGATCTCGAAAGGTGATAGGGTGATAAAGAACAACAAGAACGGTCATACCAGCTCCTAGCCTAGAAATGTCTAAAAATCATGCCGAAAGAACTAGACTACTGGTCGAAAATCGCATCCATGCTTAGTTCTCCCTGCCCGACACGTCCTGTGTCGGGCTAATCTAGTTCTAACGGCATTTCATTAAGACATTTTTAGCTATCTTATAACTCGGAATACTCCTGGGGTTCCCTTCTATCTAATAATTTCATTAAGACTATCCCTGCAACAAAGCCGCCGATATGGGCCCAATAAGCAGTACCACCACCGGCAGCGGAGGTTGTTAGCCCTTGGTAGAGGTTAATAAAGAACCAGATTAACAAATAGAAAATTGCGGGAATTTCTCGGACGGTGATGATAAATATTAGAATGATGATAGAGGTTATTCTGGCTCTGGGGAAAGTGATTATATAAGCTCCTAAGACCCCGGCTATGGCTCCGCTTGCTCCGACCAAAGGGATGGCTGAATTAATATCAGTAAGGTAATGGGCTCCGGTGGCTAGAACACCACATAGAAGATAGAAAATAATGAAACGGATTCGCCCCAGACGATCCTCAATGTTATCGCCAAAAATCCAGAGATACAGCATATTAAAGAAAATATGAAAGAAATCACCGTGCAGGAACATTGAATTTACCAGGGGAGGATGGAGCAACCCTAGGACACTGAATCTCCGGATTTGATTTGTCAGGATCGTGGGAATAAAGCTGTATTGGAGCATAAAAGCCTGAAGGTCGGTGGCGTCAGTTAATTTTTTTTGATAGAGATAAATCAAGGCATTTATCGCGATTAAGCTTACAGTCACTATCGGGAAACGGTTGGAACGGGTACTGTCCCGAAGGGGAATCATAGCATCACCTCTGTTTATTTTATATATTTTATCACAAATTATGGAAAATAAAAAATGAAGTGTTGTTTGTACGGCATTTATTTGAGAACACTGTGAACAATATACTTGTGATTTCTATTCTGCTCTTGTAGCCTTATATTACTTGGATAACTAGAAGAACAAGAGTTTTTGATCCACCTTACCAATTATGGTAAAATATACTACAGATAATAATTTTTCGAGGTATATTTCTAATGTATATTGCCCATGTTAGAGAATCGGACAAGAAAAAACAATATTTGCGGAATCATTTGCTGCAGACAAAACGCTTGGCGGAGTATTTTGGTGTCAAATTAAAATTAAAACATGTAGCTGGTTTAGCAGGCCTACTTCATGATATTGGGAAATTTAGTGATGAGTTTCAAAATTATATAAAAGAAGTGGCCTTCTCCGAAGAAACTGTCAGGAATAAAAGAGGTAGTGTAGATCATTCAACTGCTGGAGGTAAACTCCTCTTTGAAATGCTCCATGATGAAAAAAATCCCCTTAAAAAACTTTTAGCAGAAGTGGTTGGTAATGCGATTATCTCTCATCATACCAATCTACTTGACTATCTTTCTCCTGCCCTAGAATCTGACTATTTAAGACGAGTGTGGGTTAAAGAAATTCCAGAGTATCAAGTAGTGGTTGCACGTTTTTTTCAAGAAGTTATGACGAAAGTAGAATTGGGAGAATATATCAATGCTGCTTTAGATGAATTAGGGGAATTTATCAGATCTAAATCAAATCAAAGCTCTACCTTAGGTTTTTTCTTGAGTAAATATGTGTTCAGTTGTTTAATTGATGGGGATCGAATTGATGCTAGAATGTTTGATGATGGGATTCAGATAACTGAACTTAATCAAGCTGATTTAGCCTATGATGCCTATTATCAGAAACTTATGAATCATCTGAACGGACTAAAAGAACAAGATGATGCCAATACACCTATTAATAAATTGCGCTCAGCTATGTCTGAAGAATGTGAAACCTTTGCCAGGAAACCCTCTGGGATCTATACATTATCTATTCCTACTGGAGGAGGAAAAACACTGGCTAGTTTTCGGTATGCCTTGGTTCATGGTCGAGAGTATAATAAGCAGCGGATTATTTATGTAGTACCGTATACTACTATTATTGAACAGAATGCCCAGGAGATTAGAGACATATTAGGGGATGATAAAAATATTTTAGAACATCATTCCAATGTGGGTGATACGGATATCGAAAAAGGGGATGAAGGTGATGAGCAATTAGATGGTTTGTTGACAAAAAGGGAAAAGTTCAAGCTGGCTCGTGATAATTGGGATAGTCCTATAATTTTTACCACGCTGGTTCAATTCCTTAATGTTTTTTATGCTAAAGGAAATAGCAGTGTACGGAGGCTACATAATTTAAGCCATTCGGTGATTATTTTTGATGAGGTACAAAAAGTGCCGACCAAGTGTATCTCACTGTTTAACGAAGCTTTAAATTTTCTAAAGGAAAAAGCCTCCTGCAGTATTCTTCTGTGTACCGCTACTCAACCAACTTTGGAAAAAGTCGAATACTGGCTTTGTAAAGAACCCGATGGAGAAATCGTTCCTGCTCTTAGTGAGGTAACTAAAGCTTTTAAACGGGTGGAAATTGTTGATAAGACTGAAAAACCAATGAATAATGAAGGCTTGGCCCAATGGATTAAAGAGAATATTGCTCTTTGGGGGAGTACGTTAGTTATCTTAAATACAAAATCGGTAGTTAAGGACTTGTATGAAAAGCTGGAGTGTGGGCCTGTACCAGTCTATCATTTGAGCACATCAATGTGTGCCAGACACCGGAAAGAGCAAATAAAAAAAATTAAAAAATTACTTAAGAAAAAAATACCATTTATTTGCGTGACTACCCAATTAATAGAAGCGGGTGTAAACATAAGCTTTAAGCGTGTTATACGTTCATTATCTGGATTAGACTCAATTGCTCAAGCGGCGGGACGCTGTAACCGTCATGGCGAGGATGATTTAGGTTTTGTATATATAATTAATAATCAAGAAGAAAAATTGTCAAAACTGCAGGAAATTGCGATAGGAAAAGATATTACCAGAAATATAATTAATAGCTACAAAAAGAAACCGGAAAGATATGACTATAGCCTCCTGTCTGAAAGAGCAATCAATGAATATTTTATTAATTTCTACAAAAAAATGGAGACAGATTTAAACTATTATATACGGTCAGTAGATACTAATATGACTAAGCTTCTTTTTGCTCAAGTGGGTGGAAACAGCTATGTAACTCAGTATTATAGAAAACTAGGGAAAAGGTTTCCATTAGAGCTTAGCGGTAGCTATAAAACTGCAGCAGAACACTTTCAAGTAATTGAGCAAGATACAATTCCCGTTATTGTTCCTTATGAAGAGGGAAATGAACTAGTAGCTCAATTAAACAGTAAAGAACGAATTCAAGAATTAAGAATATTCCTGCGCGATGCACAGCAGTATACTGTAGACCTTTATAATAGCGAATTTGAAGAGTTAAAAAGGCAAGGTGCTTTAGTAGAGCATTTGGAAGGTATGATATATGAGCTTAAGGCCAACTGGTATAGCATATATTATGGTGTTGATTTGCTGGGTGAAGGAGAAATGGAGCTGTGTATGAAGTAAAAGAACCTGCCAATTTTAGCAGGTTCTTTTTACCCACACAGACTTGTTATTTTTTCAATCCACGCTTCAAAGCGATATCGTATATATTTAACTTAGCAATATCTAAAAAGGAGGTGAACAAAAGATGAGAAATGAAATTCAATTTGAGCTCTGGGGTGATTATGCCTTATTCACCGATCCCCTCACAAAAATAGGTGGCGAAAAGCTATCCTACAGCGTGCCAACTTATCAGGCTATAAAAGGCGTTGCTGATTCCATTTACTGGAAACCAACGATTGTTTTCATTATCGATGAGCTAAGGGTTATGAAACCTATTCAGATGGAGTCGAAAGGAATTCGGCCTATTGAATATGGAGGAGGAAATACCTTAGCCAATTACACCTATTTAAGAGATGTCCATTATCAGGTACGGGCACATTTTGAATTTAACCTAAATCGCCCCGATATGGCCTTTGACCGCATTGAAGGAAAACATTATGCGATTTTACAACGTGCCTTAGCAGCTGGAGGTAGACGTGATATTTTTTTAGGGACAAGGGAATGCCAGGGTTACGTGGCTCCTTGCAAATTCGGCAGTGGAAAAGGGTTCTATGATAATAAAGGTGTACATCATTTAGGTACAATGGTTCATGGTTTTAATTATCCTGATGAAACTGGAAGAAATCAGTTGGAAGTAAGGCTTTGGCAGGCGGTAATGGAAAATGGATATATTAAGTTTCCTAGACCTGAAGAATGTAATATCATTCGTCCAATCAAAGAAATGGTAGCTAAAGGTTTTGGTGAGTACAATGTCCAATCAGTGGAACAATTACTCCAGGATTTAGGAGGTGAGTAATATGAGTTGGTTATTAAGTCTTTATAAAACCTATCAAGCAAACATTGGACAGGTAGGTAAGACAGTTAAAAAGCGTGATGGTACGGATTATATGCTGTTACCAATATCTCATACTACGCAAAATGCCCATATTGAAGTCACGGTAGATGAAGACGGGGATTTTCTTAATGCTAAGATTTTGAATAAGGTCAGCACAGTAATTCCTTGTACCGAACAGTCAGCCAGTCGTTCGGGCGAGAAAATTGCACCTTATCCTCTTCACGATAAGCTTAGTTATGTAGCAGGCGATTTTATCAAATATGGTGGTAAAATCAAAGATCATAGCAAGAATCCTTTCGATACTTTCATAAATAACCTAGAAGAGTGGGCTAATTCACCTTATGCTACTGAAAAGGTTAAATGCATCTATGAATATTTACGTAAAGGCCGATTAATTGAGGATTTGGTTGACAATGGAATACTTGTTTTAGATGATAAACATCAATTGATCGAAAAATGGGAAAAAAAATATGAAAAACTATTTCATGAAAAACCTACGATTTTTAGCAGTGGAATTACAGAAAAATCCAATGCTTTCGTGCGGTTTAATGTATTTTCTTCCCGCTCGATAGATGATGTATGGAATGACAAAGAGATGTATGATTCCTTCATAGCCTTTTACAATGAAAAACTGGGCCAAGAGGATATTTGTTTTGTGACAGGGAAACGATTACCCAGCACAGAAAGACATGCTAATAAAATACGATATGCCGGAGATAAAGCTAAGCTGATATCTGCAAATGATACTAGTGGTTTCACCTTCCGGGGCCGTTTTAAAACAAGCCGTGAAGCAGCAAGTATTAGTTATGAAGCTTCTCAAAAAGCTCATAATGCATTGAAATGGCTTATACAACGCCAGGGCAAAAATATTGACAATCGCATTTTTTTGGTTTGGGGAAATGATACTGTGTCAGTACCTAGTCCTAATGATGATGCGATTGACACCATATTGCAAAGCAACCGGGAAATGGAACCAAATACTGATAAATATTATGCCGAAGAGGTTAGTAAAGCCATTGATGGATATCGCCATGACCTAAGCTATAACTCCGAAGTTAATATTCTAGTATTAGATTCGGCGACCACTGGAAGAATGGCAGTCCTTTATTATCGCAATATAAACAAAGAGCTCTACTTAGACCGTTTGACCCAGTGGCATCAATCCTGTGCTTGGGAACATCGATACAAGAAACATCAGGGTCGGACTATTGTGTTTTATGGAGCGCCGGCCTCGGTGGATATTGCCTTCGCAGCTTATGGGCCAAAAGCAAGTAATAAAGCAAAAAAGGCACTGATGGAGCGGATTTTACCCTGCATTATTGATCGACGCCCTATTCCAAAAGATATCATTAATAATGTTTTTCAAAGAGCTTCCAATCCTGTGTCTATGGAGTGGTGGGAGTGGCAGA
This sequence comes from Clostridiaceae bacterium, assembly GCA_033809185.1. GTDB lineage: Bacteria > Bacillota > Peptococcia > DRI-13 > JAPXME01 > JAPXME01. Next base: position 3,178 of record JAPXME010000048.1, on the reverse strand, counting down.
AAACCCTAAGCATTGCTTGTGCACTTATTAGGAAGATGTCAAATGAGAAAATTAATAAGAAGGAGGAATGGGATGTGTCGCTAAATTTATCTTCAACAGATCGCAGTTATTTATTCGGTCGTTTATTGGCGGTGGCTGATGTACTTGAAAGAAGGGCTTTGAGTGGAGAGGAAACTAGGGCAACCAACGCTTTACGGTATATGAATTCATTCTCTAAAAGTCCTGCCCGCACATGGAAGATTATTCAGGAGAGTCTGCAGCCTTATCAGATCAAGTTAGGCTCTAAGGCCACTTATTTGTCTAAGTTAATTGATGAAATAATGGACAAGTTTGATTTAAATGATTTTAACAATACTCCCTTGTCAGAATTATATTTAATGGGCTTTTCTAGCCAACGTCGAGAACTTTATACCAAAAAAGAGGAGGAAGTAAAAAATGAATCCACTGAAAAATAAGATTGATTTTGCTGTTATTTTGTCGGTAACTAAAGCTAATCCCAATGGGGATCCGCTAAATGGTAATAGACCTCGTCAAAATTATGATGGATATGGAGAAATCTCTGATGTAGCATTGAAACGAAAAATACGTAATCGCCTACAGGATATGGGAGAAAAAATTTTTGTTCAATCGGACGATCGGAATACTGATGGATATAGAAGTTTACGTGAGCGTGCCGATGCTCATCCAGAGTTGGGTAAGATGTTGAAGTCCAAAAACCCTTCCAGTGATGAATTTACCAAGATTGCATGTAAGGAATGGATAGATGTACGCAGTTTTGGACAAGTTTTTGCTTTTAAGGGTTCTGAGCTTTCAGCCGGAGTTCGCGGACCTGTGTCTATTCAAGTAGCAACTAGCGTTGACCCTATTAATATTGTCAGCACTCAGATTACTAAGAGTGTCAATTCAGTTCCTGGTGAAAAGCGAAGTTCGGATACTATGGGAATGAAACATAGAGTAGATTTTGGGGTCTATGTGTTTAAAGGCAGTATTAATACTCAGCTTGCTGAAAAAACAGGCTTTAGCCAAGAAGATGCGGAAAAAATTAAACAAGCATTGATAACTCTTTTTGCCAATGATAGTTCTTCAGCTCGACCTGAGGGAAGCATGGAAGTACATAAGGTATTTTGGTGGGAACATTCATCTAAGTTAGGACAATATTCATCGGCCAAAGTACATCGCTCATTAACGGTTAAACCAAAAGTAGAAGATCCTATAAGTTTTGCTGATTATGAAGTTATATTACAAGAGTTAGAAGGTTTAAATGTTGAGGTAATAGATGGTCAATAGTGGAGAAGACAGTTTTTTGATGCTGTCAGGATTACAGCATTTCCAGTTTTGTAAACGGCAGTGGGCATTAATTCATATTGAACAACAGTGGGCAGAGAATGTAAGGACTACGGAAGGGCGTCATTTGCATGAGAAAACTGATCAGCCCTTTATCAAGGAAAAAAGAGGTAGTAAGCTGGTTGTCCGAGCAATGCCAGTCCAATCAACAATGCTACGAATAAGTGGTATTTGCGATGTGGTGGAGTTTGTCAAAGATCCAAATGGTATAAGATTGGTGGGCGTTGAGGGCACCTATAAGGCTTATCCCGTTGAGTACAAACGAGGCAAACCAAAGAAAGGCGATGAGGATATTATTCAATTAGCTGCCCAAGCCATGTGTATAGAAGAAATGCTTGTTACTGAAATTGATAAGGGATATTTATTTTATGATCAAATTAAGCGCCGTGTAGAAGTGCCTATTACTAATGAATTAAAAGAAAAAGTTAAAAAAATGGCTAAGGAAATGCATCAATACTATGAAAGACGATATACTCCCAAAGTTAAAACTGGCCCTTTTTGTAAAAACTGTTCTTTGCAACATATTTGTCTGCCACAACTAATGAAAAAGCGCACAGTAAGAAGTTATATTGAGGGGAGATTGGGCGAATGAGAAAGCTGTTAAATACTTTATTTGTGACTCAGCCCGACACCTATTTATCCCTAGATGGAGATAATATTGTAATATTAAAGGAACAAGAAAAGCTAGGAAGACTACCTCTGCATAATCTAGAAGCTATTGTCAGTTTCGGTTATACCGGCGCCAGTCCTGCGTTAATGGGATACTGTGCTGAAAGAAATATTTCCATTTCATTTCTTACACCAAGCGGCCGTTTATTAGCTAGAGTAATTGGACCAAGCAGAGGAAATGTAGTGTTAAGAAAAACCCAATATCGTGTTTCAGACAATGAAGAGGAGTCCATAAAAATTGCTCGGAATTTTATTTTTGGAAAGATATACAATAAAAAGTGGATATTAGAGAGAATGACCCGCGAACATCCACTTAGAATAGATGAAGAGCAATTCAAATCAGTCTCACGTTTGTTTACAACTATCTTACAGGAAGTGCGGGGTAGCAGAGATCTGGAAAGCCTACGTGGGTGGGAAGGTCAAGCGGCAACGAACTATTTTAAGATATTTGATCAAATGATTTTACAACAGAAGGATAGCTTTGTTTTTCATGGACGTTCAAGAAGACCCCCTACGGATAATGTCAATGCGATGCTGTCTTTTGCTTATACTTTGCTAGCAAGGGATACGGCAAGTTCCTTGGAAACAATAGGACTTGATGCTTATGTAGGCTTTCTGCATCGTGATCGCCCAGGTCGTGCTTCCCTTGCGTTAGATTTAATGGAGGAATTGAGAGGTATTTATGCAGATCGACTTGTCCTTTCATTAATTAATCGGAAAGAAATAATGGCAGATGATTTCTACCAAAAGGAAAATGGTGCCGTCCTTATGACAGAAGATGGGCGTAAGAAATTTTTGAAAGCGTGGCAGACTAGAAAACAGGAAAAAATCACCCATCCATTTCTTGGGGAAAAAATCTCCTGGGGGCTGGTTCCTTATGCTCAAGCTTTATTACTATCTAGGTACTTGCGAGGAGATCTAGATGAATACCCGCCTTTTTTATGGAAGTAGGTGAAAGCATGCTGGTCTTAATTACCTATGATGTAAGAACGTCTAGTGTGGGAGGTTCTGAAAGACTTCGCAAAGTAGCGAAGGTATGTCAAAATTATGGACAAAGGGTACAAAACTCCGTTTTTGAATGTAATGTTGATGCAACTCAATTGACGGTTTTGAGAAAAGAACTTTGTGATTTAATTGATAAAGAAAGGGATAGCTTACGTTTTTA